>JAQZAY010000223.1 GCA_029239415.1 Pseudomonas sp.
CGCCTTTCTCATGGCCATGCGCATGAAGAGCGAGAGCATCGACGAGATCGTCGGGGCGGTGTCGGTGATGCGCGAGCTGGCCGACAAGGTCGAGCTGGCAAGCCTCGAGGGCGTGGTCGACATCGTCGGCACCGGGGGCGATGGCGCCAACATCTTCAACGTGTCCACGGCGTCTGCCTTCGTGCTGGCCGCGGCAGGCTGCCCGGTGGCCAAGCATGGCAACCGGGCGGTCTCGGGCAAGAGCGGCAGTGCCGACTTGCTGGAAGCCGCCGGGATCTACCTCAACCTCACCCCGGTGCAGGTGGCGCGCTGCGTCGATGCGCTGGGCATCGGCTTCATGTTCGCCCAGGGCCACCATTCGGCGATGAAGCATGCTGCCGGGCCACGACGCGACCTGGGCCTGCGCACCCTGTTCAACATGCTGGGCCCGCTTACGAATCCGGCCGGTGTGCGCCACCAGGTCGTCGGCGTGTTCAGCCAGGCCCTGTGCAGGCCGTTGGCCGAAGTGCTGCAGCGCATGGGCAGCACGCATGTGCTGGTGGTGCACTCCAAGGATGGTCTGGACGAGTTCAGTCTGGCGGCGCCGACCTTCGTCGCCGAGCTGAACAAGGGCGAGATTTCCGAGTACTGGGTCGAGCCTGAAGATCTGGGTATCAAGAGCCAGAGCCTGCATGGTCTGGCAGTGGACGGTCCGCAGGCCTCCCTGGCGCTGATCCGCGATGCCCTGGGCCGGCGCAAGACCGAAGAAGGACAGAAGGCGGCCGAAATGATCGTGCTCAACGCAGGCGCTGCGCTGTACGCGGCCGACCATGCCATGAGCCTCAAGTCAGGGGTCGATCTGGCGCACGATGTGCTGCACACCGGGCTCGCCTGGGAAAAAGTGCAGGAGCTGGGCGCCTTTACTGCGGTATTCAAGCAGGAGAACGAAGTATGAGCGTACCGACGGTGTTGGAGAAGATTCTGGCGCGCAAGGTCGAGGAAGTGGCCGAGCGCCGCCGCCGGGTGGGGCTGGACGAACTCGAGCGGCTGGCCGCCGCGGCCGATGCGCCGCGGGGGTTTGCCAGGGCGCTGATCGAGCAGGCCGGGCAGAAGAAACCGGCGGTGATCGCCGAGATCAAGAAGGCCTCGCCGAGCAAGGGCGTGATCCGCGAGCAGTTCGAGCCGGCCGACATCGCGGCCAGCTACGAGAAGGGCGGTGCGACCTGCCTGTCGGTGCTGACCGACATCGATTTCTTCCAGGGCGCCGATGCGTACTTGCAGCAAGCGCGTGCGGCCTGTGCCCTGCCGGTCATTCGCAAGGACTTCCTGATCGACCCCTATCAGGTGGTGGAAGCCCGCGCGTTGGGGGCCGACTGCATCTTGCTGATCGTATCGGCACTGGACGACGTGCGCATGGCCGAACTGGCCGCGACGGCCCGGCACGTGGGTCTGGACGTGCTGGTGGAAGTGCATGACGGCGACGAGCTGGAGCGTGCGCTCGCCACGCTGGACACGCCGTTGATCGGCGTGAACAACCGCAACCTGCACACCTTCGAGGTCAGCCTGGAAACCACGCTGGACCTGCTGCCGCGCATTCCGCGCGACCGCCTGGCGATCACCGAGAGCGGCGTGCTCAACCGGGCCGACGTCGACCTGATGAAGATCAACGAGGTGTATGCCTTCCTGGTCGGCGAGGCCTTCATGCGGGCCGAGTTGCCGGGGCAGGAGTTGCAGCGTCTGTTCTTCCCCGAACTGCCGGTGCAGGGGTCGAGCGGCACGCTGGACTGAGCCTGCTGGCCGGTTTCACGCGACAGGGACTGTTGAGGCCGCACGACGGCACGGACGAGGAAGCGCGATGACGGACGGTGTGTTGAACCTTGCGGTGGAACAGGGCCTGCAGGCCGAGCAGGCGTTGCTGACGGAGGTCTGTCAGGGGCAACGCGAATCTGGCTTACTGGTCTGGCGACCTACCGACCGAGCGCTGGTCATGCCTCGGCGCATGAGCCGTCTGGAGGGCTTCGACGCCGCCCGTCGGCAGCTCGCCGACGCGGGTTGGCCGATCCTGCTGCGCGAGACCGGCGGCGAACCCGTGCCGCAATCGCCTGCGACGGTCAACCTGGCGCTGGTCTATGTGGCGCCGCGCAGTGAAGGCGATCAGGGTCGGATCGAGCGGGCCTACGAGCGGCTGTGCCTTCCGCTGTGCGATCTGCTCGGGGTCTGGGGCGTGGACACGTCGCTGGGCGAGGTGGAAGGCGCCTTCTGCGATGGCCGCTACAACGTCAACATCCAGGGGCGCAAGTGGGTCGGTACGGCTCAGCGTTGGCGCCAGGGGCTGGGCGGCAAGCGACCGGTCGTGCTGGTCCATGGCGCCTTGCTGCTCGAGGACGAGCGCGCCTCGATGATTCAGGCCGTGAACCGTTTCAACACCTGTTGCGCGCTGGCGCAACGCTGCCGGGTCGAGAGTCACATCGCCTTGAGCGAAGTGGTGCCCGACGCGCCTTGGGCACGTGACTTCGTCGAGGTGTATCGGCACGTGCTGCAGGACTTGCCCTGCGAGTGACGCCTTGAGGGTCAGCGGGCACCCAGCACGACCATGGTCTTGCCTTTGACCTGCACCAGGTTGCGCTCTTCGAGGTCCTTGAGCACGCGTCCGACCATCTCCCGGGAGCAGCCGACGATGCGGCCGATCTCCTGGCGAGTCACCTTGATCTGCATGCCCTCTGGATGGGTCATCGCGTCAGGCTGCTGGCACAACTCCAGCAGGCAACGGGCCACGCGGCCGGTCACGTCGAGAAAGGCCAGGTCGCCGACCTTGCGTGTGGTGTTGCGCAACCGTTGCGCCATCTGCGCGCCCAGGGCGTACAGGATCTGCGGATCCTGATCGGCCAATTCGCGAAACTTCCCGTAGCTGATTTCCGCAATCTCGCAATCGGTCTTGGCACGTACCCAGGCACTGCGTTGACGCGCTTCTTCGTCCGGGCCGAACAGCCCCAGTTCGCCGAAGAAGTCGCCGACGTTGAGGTAGGCGATGATCATTTCATGACCGTCGTCGTCTTCGATCAGGATGGTGACCGAACCCTTGAGGATGAAGGACAGGCTGTCGGCGATGTCGCCGGCGTTGATGAGATTGCTTTTGGCCGCATGGCGGCGTCGCTGACAGTGCGCCAGCAACTTGTCGATGTTCTTGATTCGAGGAGCCAACGCTGAGGCGACCATCACGGAGTCCTGTCCACGCATGCACGAAGAGTTTCTATCGATTGTTTGACGGTGAGCCGCCAGCTAATTGGCGCCAGCTTATCAGACGGTGTACTGCACGTCGGTAGCTAACCGAGGCGACTTTACCGTTTCCAAGCGAACCGACAGCGTCTAAGCTGAGGGCCTTTTGTCAGTCAGGAGTCAGGCACAATGAAGGCGCGTATCCAGTGGGCCGGCGAGGCCATGTTCCTCGGTGAGTCGGGCAGCGGGCATGTGGTCGTCATGGACGGCCCACCCGAGGCCGGAGGACGGAACCTGGGCGTGCGTCCGATGGAAATGCTGCTGCTAGGCCTGGGCGGCTGCAGCAGCTTCGACATCGTGAGCATCCTGAAGAAGTCGCGTCAGCGCGTGGAAAGTTGCGAGGCGTTCCTCGAGGCCGATCGGGCCGACGAAGAGCCCAAGGTCTTCACCCGCATCCACATGAACTTCGTGATCAAGGGGCGTGGGCTGAAGGAAACGCAGGTCAAGCGTGCCGTGGAGCTGTCGGCGGAAAAGTATTGCTCGGCGTCCATCATGCTCGAACGTGCCGGGGTAGAGGTCACCCACGGCTACGAAATCGTCGAACTGGACTGAGGCACGCAGGATCGGGGGCGCGCAGGCCCCCGAATGCCGCGTTAGATGCGGTAGGTGCTCTTGGTCATGACCTTGGCCAACAGGCTCATGCCGAAGCGCACCGGCGCAGGGAAGCGGTAGCCACCGGCGTCGAGCGCGGACTCGGCGTGGTGGGCTTCGTCGGTGAGCATCTGTTCGAGGATCGCGCGGGACTTCTCGTCTTCGGCGGGCAGTTGCGCCAGGTGCTCATCCAGGTGCTTGCACACCTGCCGCTCGGTCGCGGCGACGAACCCCAGGCTGACCTTGTCGCTCACCAAGCCGGCGAAGGCGCCAATGCCGAACGACATCCCATAGAACAGCGGGTTGAGGACACTGGGGTGGCTGTTGAGCTGACGAATGCGCTGCTCGCACCAGGCCAGGTGATCGATCTCTTCGTCGGCAGCATGCTCCATGGCCTTGCGCACCTGCGGCAGTTTCGCCGTCAGCGCCTGCCCTTGGTACAGCGCCTGGGCACAGACTTCGCCGGTGTGATTGATCCGCATGAGGCCGGCGACATGCCGGGCCTGGGGCTCGTCCAGCTGGACGTCAGGCTTGACGACGGCGGGCGAGGGACGGGACGGTTGGCCGCTGAAGGGCAAGAGCGTGCGCAGGGCGGTGTCGGCCTGCAACAGCACGCGGTCGAGCGGCGAGTAGTGACGTTCGGTAGCCATCGGGCACCTCCGCAAGAGTGTGCCCGACAGTGTACCTCAATCGCCCGGTACGAGCGTGCGCCGGATCAGCCCGGCGGCCAGTTCATCTGGCGCTGGCCGAGCACGTGCAGGTGGATGTGGTAGACCGTCTGGCCGCCCAATTCATTGCAGTTCATGACGACACGGAAACCGTCCTCGCAGCCCAGTTCCTTGGCCAGGCGCTGCGCCGTGAACAGGATGTGACCGGCCAGCAGCTTGTCGTCTTCCTGCAGGTCGTTGAGGGTGCGAATGGGCTTCTTGGGGATGACCAGGAAGTGCACCGGGGCCTGCGGAGCGATGTCGTGAAAGGCCAGGACCTGGTCGTCCTCGTAGATGATCCTGGCCGGGATTTCCCGGTTGATGATCTTGGTGAAGAGAGTCTCCACAGTACGTCTCCATGGTGAGGGTCGCGCCGAGTGTAACCAGCGCGATCGCCTGCGCCCAGTGCTATTCGGTCTCCAGCGGTCGATAGCGCTGATGGATGGCACCTGCCAGCTTGCGGGTCAGCCAGCGCGGCAATAGCCGCGGTGCCAGCGCCAGCCAGCGGTAGCGGCCATCCGGCTGGATCAGCGCGCGGTTCTTGTCCAGCGCTCGGACGGTGTACAGCGCGACTTCCTCGGCGCTCAGGCAGCGGCGGCTGCCGTCCAGCCGTGGAATGCGTCGTCGTGGCGAACGCACCGGGCCCGGGCAGAGCACCGAGACCTGGATGCCGATCCGCTTGAGTTCCTCGCGCAGGGCCTCGGAAAAGCTCAGGACGTAGGCCTTGCTGGCTGCGTAGCCCGCCATCCAGGGGCCTGGGGCATGGGCCGCCAGCGCCGCCACGTTGAGGATCTGCCCACCGCCTTGCAGCGCCATGAGGTTGCCCACGGCGTGGCAAAGACGTGTCAGGGTCATGATGTTGACTTCGAGCAGGTCCTGTTCGTCGGCCCACTCCTGTGCCAGGAACGGCCCGTAGGAGCGCAGGCCCGCGCAGTTGACCAGCAGGTCGACACGGTGCTCGCCCTCTTCCAGTTCGAGAACGAAACCCGACACCCGCAGCGGCTCACTCAGGTCGCAGGCACGAAACAGCACCTCGACGCCGAACCGCTGGGTCAGCTCGAGCGCAATGGGCTCCAGGGCTTCGCGGTGGCGTGCCACCAGGATGAGGTTGCGCCCGCGCCGCGCCAAGGCCTCGGCCAGGGAAAGACCCAGGCCGCTGGAGGCGCCGGTGATCATGGCGTAACGGGTCATGCGCGGCTCCTGGGCGGCCAAAAGAGCGCCAGTGTACCGCGAGCCCAGGACAGGTGCTGGCTTTTGAAGGGCGCCTGAGTGGGCTCGGGTCAGGCGGCCATGCCCGGCGCCCGGCACGGGGTCAGAACGGTTTGACGACCACCAGGATCACGACGGCCAGCAGGATGAGCACGGGCACTTCGTTGAACCAGCGGTAGTAGACGTGACTGCGGCGGTTCTCACCCAGGGCAAAGCGTTTGCGCTGTGCGCCGCAGATGTGGTGGTAGCCGGTCAGCAACAGCACCAGCGTCAGTTTCGCATGCATCCAGCCCTGGCTCAGGAAGCCTGGGTTGATCACCAGCAGCCAGATGCCGAACACGTAGGTGGCGATCATGGCGGGGTTCATGATGCCCCGGTACAGCTTGCGCTCCATGACGGCGAAGCGCTCCTGGCTGACGCTGTCGGTGCTCTGGGCGTGGTAGACGAACAGCCGCGGCAGGTAGAACAGCCCGGCGAACCAGCACACCATGCTGACGATATGCAGCGCCTTGATCCAGAAATAGAGCATCGTTGGTTTCCTCGAGGTTTTTCACGGTGGTCAGATAGTAGAGAGCATCGGGCGTCGGAGCCATCACAACGGTTGTGAGCAGGCGTGCGCATCCCTATCATCGTGGCTTTACAGTCGGTTCGTTGAGAGGGGCACGCGTCATGATCAAGGTCGGTATCGTCGGCGGCACGGGGTACACCGGTGTCGAACTGCTGCGTCTGCTGGCGCAGCACCCACAA
>JAQZAY010000224.1 GCA_029239415.1 Pseudomonas sp.
CGTGCGTGTGTGCCGGGAAGGCCAGGGTGTGCGCCTGCAGGTGGTCGATCAGGGGCCGGGCGTGGAAGAAGCGCGCCTGCCGCGCCTTGGCGAGCGCTTCCACAGTGCCGGCAACCCCCAGGGCGCGGGGCTGGGCCTGGCCATCGTCGGCATGATCACCCGCCACCTGGGCGGCTCCATCGGCTTCAGCAATGCCAGCCCGCGGGGCTTCAGTGCGGTGGTGCGCTTTCCTGACGCGGTAGCCTGATTCGCCAACCTGAAAGACGCATCCGCCTGCCTTGCACAGGCGGATGCACGGTGCCTAGAAGCGCATGCCGAACAGGGTGAAGTGCTCGTTCGGGAAGCGTACCCGCACCGGCAGCGAGTCGACGCGCCATTCGTTGGCCAGCGGCTCGGTAAAGCGTGCCGGCACCATCAGCCCGCGCGTTGGGCTACGGAATGGTTGGCGCAGGTCGCTGGGCAGCGGGTTGGCGCTTTCCGCCGGGTTGATCACTTCGGCCCTGATCCAGTTACCGTCGGGCAGGCGTACGTCGAGCGGTGAGCCCGGGGTCGCGTGCTCGACATCCTTGGGATCCAGGTACACCCACAACTGCGCCGGGCCGCTACGCTCCAGGCGCATCAGCAGGGTACCCGGGCCGACGTTCTCGCCGGGCGCGGTAACCACTTCGGCGACCCGGCCAGGTTCGCTGGCGCTGACCTTCATCTGCTCCAGCTGCCCGGTCAGCCACTGGCGCTCCAGCCCCTGCTGGCGCTCGTAGCGTTCACCTTCACTGCTGCCAGCGCCACTCAGGCTGCGCTCGAAGGCCAGCAATTCGGCCTGGCGGCTGTCCAGGGCGTTCTGTGCCTCGACCAGCTCGCCGCGGGTCGCCGCGCCTTGCTGCACCAGGCGACGGGTGTCGTTGACCCGTTGTGAAGCGCGGTTGACCAGGCTCTGCAGCACCGCACGGTTGCGTGTGCCAAGGTCGCCAACCGGCGCGGCCTGGGGGGCTGCGCCGCCTTGCAAGAGGTTCAGGCGCAGGCGCCATTCGGGGTTGTCGAGCTCCACCAGCGGCGTGCCGACATCCACGTGATCGCCGGCCTGCACCGGGATGCTCTTCACCTGGCCGGGCTGCATGGCGCGCACTTCCATGCTGGGCAGGCGCACCAGTGCCGGCGCTTCGACGCGTATCAGCTCCAGCCCGTAGCGCCCGGCCAGCCACAGCACGGGCAGCAGGATCAGAAACAGGATCAGGTACCAGCGCAGGCGGAAGGCCAGGCGCTTGCCGGGGGCATAGAGCACCTGCATGCCGTGATCCTGGGTTGGGTGTCGTTCTTTGCGGCTATTGAAACGTATCTTCATTGGCTTCTCGGGTAATCGGTCCAGGATTGCCAGTCGATACCGCCCACTCCAGCCGGGCGCAGAGCGTTCTGCCAGTTCACTACCTGTTGCTGCAATTGTGTAGGGGAAGCGTCGGCCCAGCTCAGGTCGGCGGGTTGATCCGCCTCCACGCTCTGCGCCAGGCGCAGCTTCAGGGCCGGCCATTGTCTGGCGATGGCCAGGGCCCGATTGGCGCTGCTTTGCGGGTTGCGGGTGTAGATCATCAGGCTGATCTCGCCGACCCCGATGCGCTGCAGCTCGCAGGGCACGCAGGGTTGGCGGTTGGCCTGCTCGTCGAACCAGCGCGGGTGGCTTGACAGGTTGATCGGCCAGGGCGCGGTGGCCTTGGCCTCGCGCACGGTGGCGAGCCAGTCGTGCAGGCGTTGATCGGGCACCGGCCAGCCGAGCTGCTCGACTTCCAGATCCAGGTGCAGGGCAGCGAAGGGCAGGTCGCGCAGCTGGCCGATCAGCTCGATCAGCCCCTGGCGCTTGCGCGGTTTCATCCAGTCCGGATCGCCGAGCAGCAGGGTGACCTGCATGCCCCTGGCGTGGGCGGCCTGGATCAGCTCGCGCAGTGCCTGATGGGTACGCCTTATGTCGGCGACCTGCAGGCTGGTCAGGCCGACATGCAGCTGGCTGATGCCGGCCTGCTGCAAGGCGCTCAGCTGGCCAGGGCGCTGGCGTGGGTCGAGCAGGGCGGCGCTGTCCCAGATGTACACGCCCTGATTCCATTGGGTCTGGGTGGCCACCTGGACCGGCATGACGCCGTTGTCGCCCTGCCAGTGCACCACGCGGCTGCCGAGCAGGCGCTCGAAGCCCGGGCTGTCATCGCCGAACAGGCGCAACGCCGAGTCCTGCAGCCAGGCCCCGTGCCAGGCGGAAATCTGTGCGAAACCGGCGTTGTAGTGATCGACCTCGGCCTGCAGCAGCCGCAGGCTGGCTTCACCCGCGTCCAGGCTGCCGCGTTGGCGGCGCTCGGCGATGATGCTGTCCAGCGCCGTGCGGCGCTCGCTGCGCCATTGGTATTCGTTGAGTTCGCGGCGTTGCTGTTCCAGCACCTTGCCGAGCTCGCGCAGCACGCTGCCACGTTCACGCTCCAATGCCTGCACGGCAGCCTGGTAGCGCGCCTCGCCTTCACGGCCGCGGGCCGAGCCGTAGTCGAGCAGGTCGAAGGGCGCCGAGAAGGTGACGCCGGCGCTCAGGCCGCTGCCGTCATCGCTGGCGCCGCTGCGTTGCTCCAGGGTCTGGGCGACGTTGACGTATGACTCGATGACGCTGTACCAGGGCTGCTTGCGGCCCAGTTCGGCGTTGGCCAGCTCGGCGTTGCGCCCGGCCACCCGTGGGCTGCTTTCGAGCTGCTCCTGCCAGGCTTGCAAGGGTTGCGGTTCGCTGGCCAGGGCAGAGGTAACCGGCGTGTCGTTGGCGCCTACCTGCACGCCAAGGCTTTGCAGGCTGGCGCGGATGTCTTCCAGCAGCCCGTTCTGCATGGCGCAACGCTGGGTGACCGCCGTCCATTCGCTGCGCATCAACTGTGCATCGGAGGGCAGAATCCAGTTGCCTTGCAGGCGCGCCCGCACCTGCTCGTCGGCGTTGCGGGCGGCCTGCTCGACGCCTTCACAGAGGCGTTGTTCTTCACGGGCGCGCCACCAGTCCGCATAGGTACTGCGGATTGCCAGGCGCTGCTGGGCACGGCGATAGCCTTGCTCGATTTCGGCGAGGCGAATGTCGCGCTCGCTGTCGCGCACAGCGTCCATGCGCCGGCGCAGGCTGCCGAGCAGCGGATAGCGTACGCCGACCGCGAAGCTGCGACCGTAGTAATCGTTGCGTATATCGTCGGTCACCAGCTCGCGGTAGCGGCCGACGTTGGCATTGCCGAACATTTCCCAGCCCGATTCGCTCTCGCGCTGGTCGCGGGCGGCATAGCGCGCCTCCAGTTCGGCATTGGCTGCGGGGCTGCCGTCACCGGCCTGTTGCAGGGCCTGCTCGAGCGTCAGGGAGGCGGCGCTGGCCAGCAGCGGCGCGCAGCACAGCAGCGCCAGCAGCAGACGTGAAGGTCGTGGTGCAGTCATTGAGTAGTAACGCCTTAGAATCGATTGGCCCGTTTGAGCACCCACCAGGGCGCCATGCTCGATTCCTCGTGCCCGCGCCGCAGGGTTTCATTGAGAATGGCGACCACGCTCCAGCAGCGCAGGGCGTACATCGCCAGCGGATAGAACGGCAGCACCCAGATCAGCCGCAGGTCCTGCCGCGGCCGCTCGCTGACCATCAGCATCAGGCCCAGGTACAGCAGCGTGCTCATCGCCAGGTACAGCGCGTAGATCAGTAGCGAATAGAACAGCAGCGCGGTGAACGGCAGGATGATCACCGCCACCAGGCTGTAGCCGAGGATGATGAACGGCAGCACCAGCTGGAAGAACAGGCCACTGACCAGCAGCATCAGGAAGTTCGGCCAGCCCAGCAGACGCGGGGTGAACACGTGGCGGTGCTTGCGCACGTAGACGAAGAACAGGTCGCCGTCCCAGCGCAGGCGCTGGTCGAGAAAGCTGCGCAGGGTCGCCGGTGCATCGGTGTGGCCGATGGCCTGGGGCTCGAACGGAATGCGCAGGCCGTAGCGGCGGAAGTACGCCTTGATACGCAGAGTCAGGTCCAGATCCTCGGCGGTGTGAGTGTCCCAGCCGCCGATCTGCTGCAGGAAGCTGCGGCGAAAGGCGCCGAATGCCCCGGACACGTTATTGACCAGGTTCCACTCGGCCAGGCCGATCTTGCACATGTGGATCGACAGCAGGTATTCCAGGGCCTGGATACGCGCCACCCAGGATTGCCCGGCATTGCGCACGCGCAGGCTGCCGGCCACCGCCGGTACCTTGGGGTCACGGAAGTGACTGACCATGCGCACCACCATGTCGTTGTCGAACGAGGTGTCGCCATCGACGTTGATGAGAATCTCGCCTGTGCTGTACGCCAGGCCGGAATTGAGCGACGACACCCGGCCGCCGCGCTGCCATTTGGCGATGGGGCGGATCACCCGGTTGCGCGGCATGCGCTGCTCGGCCTTGAAGCGCCGCACCACCTCGGTGGTGGCCTGGTTCGCGGCCGCACCATCGACGATCGGAATGATCTCGATCATGCCGGGGTAGGTCTGCTCGGCCAGGCTGCGCAGGGTCAGTTCGACATCGCGGCCCTCGCTGTAGCAGGTGATGATGCACGACACCCGCGGGTGCCAGGTGTTGTGCAGCGGCAGCGCGCTGCGCTTGCGCACGAACCAGCGCAGGGTGCCGAGCAGCACCATCAGGTTGAGCGGCACTTCCAGCAGCAGGAAGTACGGGAAGACCATGAGAAACAGCCGCCAATGACCATTGGCGCCGTAGACCTCGCCCAGCCAGGCGTGCAGGTGCTCGAGCAGCGCACTCATCAGAGTTCCCCGGCCAGGCGGGCCATCAGCAATTCGGCATCTTCCTTGTCGATCAGCCCGCCGGGCGCCACGCAGCCACTGGTGGTCAGGCGGATGTCCTGCAGATCCTCGCCGACGAACAGCTCGCTGATTTCATTGATGCGTTCGACCACCCGGCGCAGGCCGGCCGAGTCGGTGTACATCAGCAACAGCCAGAGTTGCTCCTCGCTGGCGCGGGTGCAGCGGTCGGTGTCACGGATGGCCACCTGGATGCGCTCGATCAGCGTGTCGAGCAGGGCATGGCCGCGTTGCGGGCCCAGCCGTTCGAGCACCCGGCCGAGGTTGCGAAAGCGCATGCCGAGCAGCGCGAAGGTCGGTGCCTTGTGCCGTTCGATCAGCTCCAGCTGCCAGTCGAGCAGGGTCTTGAAGGTGTTGACGCCCACCACCGACAGGCCGTTGAAGTAGTGGTCGGTGTTGCGCTCCAGGCCCTGGCGCGCGGTCAGCAGGCCGCCCTCGGAAAGCTGGTAGTCGCGGATCTCGCGCACCTGCAGCTCGTCCGGAGCGTGCTGTTCGCCACAGTCCAGGCAGCGCGCCTGCACGTCGGCGTCGACGAAGAAGGCATCGCAGCTGTTGCAGTTGTAGTTTTCCAGCGGCCGGTCGTAGTCGGTGCCGATATGGCGCAGGCGGGTCAGGCAGTTGGGGCAGACCAGCGCGCCGTCCTTGAGGTACTCGGTCTGCGCGCCGATATGCCCGCAGGTAAAGCAGTGCAGCGATGGCTGGCGGGCGATGTCCAGGGAGTTGCACTCCACGCACACGTCGACGTAGTTGAGGTGGCCGCTGCCGCAACTGCGGCACAGGCGGATGCGGTCGACCAGCGCGGTGCTGTCGAGCAGATTGCGCTGCGCCAGGTTCTGCACCTGGGTCAGGCCGTTGACCTGATCGTCACCGAGGGCTTCAACCAGCGGATAGACGTAGTGCCTGGCCGACGAGGGCGCGCGTACCGCCTTGAGCGTGCCGGGCGCGCGCAGCCACAGGTAGGCGAGCAGGTGCGCTTCCAGCCCTTCAGGCGCACGGCCGTTGTTGAACACGGCGAGGCGCTCGCGCCACTGCTGCACGGCCTGCTGGATCACGCTCGTCTGCGCCGGTGGCGGGCCATCACCGAGGGCGGCGGCGAGCGGCGCCTGGCTGCTGCAATAGATCAGGCTCAGGCGATAGGCCGGCTGGCGCCGCAGGGCCTGCAGCATGGCCAGGTTTTCGGCATCGGTGGCACTGAGCACCACGGCGTCGAAGGCCGGTTGCTGCAGCAGGGAGGTGAGTTCGCTGAAACGATGGGCGGCAGGAAACCGCGCGTCGTGGCCTGTGGCTACTTCAGCGATGCGAAGGGTAAGTTCGGACATCGTCTATTCCGGTCAGGAGGCGAAAGTCCGACTGGAGCAAGCTTTGGAAAGTTCTACAAAGATACTTGGCCTGTACAACTCAAGGCGAAAATCTCAAAACGCGACACATTTTGCTGCGTCGGAGTGACCCTATGCAGTGCCCGTCTGCTAGAGCTGCAAGCCGCCGCTTTCCTTGTGCAGCTTGCGCAAGTGCTCGCCGAGCAGTTTCAGGTTGGCTTCGTTGGCCTCCAGCTCGGCCAGGCGCTGGGGTTCGAGCAGGCGGCGCACTTCGCCGTCGAGGTCGGCACTGAGCAGGCTC
>JAQZAY010000006.1 GCA_029239415.1 Pseudomonas sp.
TGATTCGCCAGCGTCTGCGCAAGAAATACTCGTCGCTTTGATAGAAAGGTAGAGATCCGTGAAAAAGGATTCCCTCAAGGGCTGGTTCAAGAGCGGCGCCCCCGGTGTCTGGATCAGCGGTGGCGCGGTTGCCATCGCGGTCATCATGACCGTGGGTCTGCTCGCCGTGATCGCCGTCCGCGGCCTGGGCCATTTCTGGCCCGCAGACCTGATCCAGGCTACCTACAAGGTGCCTGGCCAGGCTGACCATGTGGTCATTGGCGAGGTGGTGCAGCAGGAGCAAGTCCCGCTGGCACGCCTGAAGGGCGCCGGCCTGCCAGTGCCCGAGGACGGGCCGGAGTTCATGACCCGCGAGCTGGTCAAGGTCGGCAACCGCGACCTCAATGGCAGCGATTTCAGCTGGGTCATCGGTGATTGGCTGGTCGACCAGCAGACACCGACCGAGCTGATCGCCCTGGAGCGTCGCGAGTGGGGCAACTTCTACGGTTACCTGGTCAACGTGAAGGAAAACGACCAGGTGGTTGCCGAGGGCCAGGCCGCCTGGGCCGAGCTGCAGACGCGCCTGGCGCGCGCCAGCAAGCTCGCCGATGAGCTGCAGACCCTCGAGAAGAAAGACATCGGTGCCATCAACCATGGCCTGGAGCGCCTGCGCCTGCAGACCCGCAAGCTTGAGCTGGACGGCAAGCTGGACGCCGCTGCCCAGGCCGATATCGAATCCGAGCGCGCCGCGCTGAATACTCGCTACAAGACCATCGAGCAACGCCTTGGCGCCCTGCACCGCGATTTCAGCCGCGACAGCCTGGTGGCGCGGGACGGCAATGGCCGCGAAGTCGAGATCAGCCTGGACAAGGTGGTGCATGCCTACCAGCCCAACGCCATGGGCTACTTCGCCAAGCTGGGCACCTACTTTGCCAAGGTCTGGGAATTCCTGAGCGACGACCCGCGCGAAGCCAATACAGAGGGCGGTATCTTCCCGGCCATCTTCGGTACCGTAATGATGACCCTGATCATGGCGGTGATCGTCACTCCGTTCGGCGTGCTGGCGGCGGTCTATCTGCGCGAATATGCCCGCCAGGGCCCGGTCACGCGGCTGATCCGCATCGCAGTGAACAACCTGGCCGGCGTACCGGCCATCGTCTACGGCGTGTTTGGCCTGGGGTTCTTCGTCTATGTGCTGGGCGGCTCGCTTGACCGGCTGTTCTTTCCCGAGGCCTTGCCTGCGCCGACCCTCGGTACCCCGGGCCTGCTGTGGGCCTCGCTGACCCTGGCGCTGCTGGCCGTGCCGGTGGTGATCGTCGCCACCGAGGAAGGCCTGGCGCGGATCCCGCGGACCCTTCGTGAAGGCTCCCTGGCATTGGGCGCCACCAAGGCCGAGACACTCTGGAAGATCGTGCTGCCGATGGCGAGCCCGGCGATGATGACCGGCATGATCCTGGCCGTGGCCCGCGCGGCGGGCGAAGTGGCGCCGCTGATGCTGGTGGGCGTGGTCAAGCTGGCGCCGTCGCTGCCGCTCGATGGCAACTATCCGTACCTGCACCTTGACCAGAAGATCATGCACCTGGGCTTCCACATCTACGACGTCGGCTTCCAGAGCCCCAACGTCGAGGCCGCGCGGCCCTTGGTGTATGCCACCGCGCTGCTGCTGGTGATGGTGATCGCCACGCTCAATCTCTCGGCGGTCTGGATTCGCAACCACCTGCGCGAGAAGTACAAGGCGCTGGACAGCTGATCCACAAGCTATAAGCCACAAGCGGCAAGCTTCAGCAGATTGCCGCTTTTGCCCCAACTTGCAGCCTGCAGCTCGAAGCTCGCAGCTACGAACGGAGTAGGACCATGCAACACGACACTCATAGCCACGGCATCGACATGTCTGCCTTGGGCCGCGACAAGCAGGGCCTGCGCCTGGCCGAAGAAACCGTCGCCATCGAAGTGCCTGGCCTGAGCCTGTACTACGGCGACAAGCAAGCGCTGTTCGACGTCAGCCTGAACATCCCCAAGCAACGCGTGACCGCCTTCATCGGCCCGTCCGGCTGCGGCAAGTCGACGCTGCTGCGTACCTTCAACCGCATGAACGACCTGGTCGACGGCTGCCGCGTCGATGGCGCGATCAACCTGTACGGCAACAACATCTATCGCAAGGGCGAGGACGTGGCCGAGTTGCGTCGCCGGGTGGGCATGGTATTCCAGAAGCCGAACCCGTTCCCCAAGACCATCTACGAGAACGTGGTCTACGGCCTGCGCATCCAGGGCATCAACAAGAAACGCGTGCTCGACGAGGCCGTGGAATGGGCCCTCAAGGGCGCCGCGCTGTGGGACGAGGTGAAGGACCGCCTGCATGACTCGGCGCTCGGCCTGTCCGGTGGCCAGCAGCAACGCCTGGTGATTGCCCGCACCATTGCGGTTGAACCCGAGGTGCTGCTGCTCGACGAACCCTGCTCGGCGCTCGACCCGATCTCGACCCTGAAGGTCGAAGAACTGATCTACGAGTTGAAATCCAAGTACACCATCGTCATCGTGACCCACAACATGCAGCAGGCGGCGCGGGTCTCGGACTACACCGCCTTCATGTACATGGGCAAGCTGATCGAGTACGGCGACACCGACACGCTGTTCACCAACCCGGCCAGAAAACAGACCGAAGACTACATCACCGGTCGCTACGGCTAGCAGCCGCTGCAAGCGGCAGCTTCAAGCTGCAAGAAAGAGCGGCTGGCGTGGAGCCGAAGAACGTATGATTACTTGAAGCTTGCGGCTTGGAGCTTGCAGCTTATGCGCGGAGCGAAAGCATGATCAACAAAGACAGCCTTACCCATCACATCTCCCAGCAGTTCAACGCCGAGCTCGAGGAGGTGCGCAGTCATCTCCTTGCCATGGGTGGGCTGGTCGAGAAGCAGGTCAACGACGCGGTCACCGCGCTGATCGAGGCCGACTCGGGCCTGGCCCAGCAGGTGCGTGACGTCGACGAGCAGATCAACCAGATGGAGCGCAACATCGATGAGGAATGCGTGCGCATCCTCGCCCGTCGCCAGCCTGCGGCCTCCGACCTGCGGCTGATCATCAGTATCTCCAAGTCGGTCATCGACCTGGAGCGCATCGGCGACGAGTCGACCAAGATCGCCCGTCGCGCCATCCAGCTGTGCGAGGAGGGCGAGTCGCCACGCGGCTATGTCGAAGTGCGGCACATTGGCGATCAGGTACGCAACATGGTCCGCGACGCACTGGATGCCTTTGCCCGTTTCGATGCCGACCTGGCCCTGTCGGTGGCCCAGTACGACAAGACCATCGACCGCGAGTACAAGACGGCCCTGCGCGAACTGGTGACCTACATGATGGAAGACCCGCGCTCGATCTCGCGGGTGCTCAGCGTGATCTGGGCGCTGCGCTCGCTGGAGCGTATCGGCGATCACGCGCGCAATATCTCGGAGCTGGTGATCTACCTGGTGCGCGGTACCGACGTACGGCACATGGGGCTCAAGCGGATGAAGGCCGAAGTCGAAGGCACACGCCTGGCCGATACCGAAATCGCTAATGTTCCGGCGGCAGCGGACGATAAATAGAACTGCCCCCGAGCATCGACGCCCGGCCTTTGGCCGGGCGTTTTCGTTTGCACTGAGTCGGGGCTCAAGAGGAGCGGCGATGAGTAAAGTCAATGTGCTGGTCGTGGATGATGCGCCCTTCATCCGTGACCTGGTGAAGAAATGCCTGCGCAATGCCTTTCCGGGCATGGCGATCGAGGACGCGGTCAACGGCCGCAAGGCCCAGGCCCTGCTGTTGCGCGAAAGTTTCGACCTGGTGCTGTGCGACTGGGAAATGCCAGAGATGTCCGGCCTTGAGCTGTTGACCTGGTGCCGCGAACAGCCCTCGATGAAAGCGCTGCAGTTCATCATGGTGACCAGCCGTGGCGACAAGCAGAACGTGGTGCAGGCCATCCAGGCCGGCGTATCGGACTTCGTCGGCAAGCCGTTCACCAACGAGCAGCTGCTGACCAAGGTCAAGAAAGCCTTGGCACGTGTCGGCAAGCCCGACGGCCTGGCCGCTCATGGCCAGGCGCGGGTCAACTCGGCGTTCGCCAATGACTCGCTCAATGCGCTGACCGGCGGGCGTGCCGAAACCGTCCAGGCCACTGCGACCGCTACCGCCCCGCGCGCCGCAGCCAGGCCCGTGGTTGCAGCACCAGCCGGTCGCGGCCAGGGACAACTGCGCTTGTCCAGTGGCACCCAGGCTTGCGTGATCAAGGCCCTGAGCCTCAAGGAGGCGCTGCTGGTGGTGCGCCGCGGTGAGGCGCTGCCACAGGTGCTCGAAGGCGCCGTGCTGGACCTGGAGCAAGGCGAGCAGGCTGAAATCGCCCGGCTCAATGGTTACCTGCATGCGATCGCGGCCCTCGAGCCCAAGCCCGACAGCGACTGGTTGCAGCTGACCTTCAAGTTCGTCGACCAGGATGCGCAGAAGCTCGATTACTTGTCGCGCCTGATCGCCCGCGGGACCGCGCAGAAGCATTTCGTGCCTGGGGCATAGGGGCTTGCAGGTGGACCCGACCAGTAGCCCTTGCCCGCCAGGACCACCTGCTAGTCTTGCCCAGACCGTCATCCTCAACGGTCTACTGTCATGCCAGCACCCGTGCTGCTGTTCTGTGCCCTGCTCGTGGCCTCGGCGCCAGGCCTGGCCGTGACCATCTACAAGACCACGGATGCGCAGGGCGTGGTGACGTATACCGATCAACCTGCTCCCGGCGCCGGGGCATTGCCTTTGCGTGCAGGGTCCCCAGGCCGGCCCGCCAAGCCAGCGCATGGGTTTCGCTATCGCTATCCCTGGCGCGGCGGGCCATTCCGAGTGTCCCAGGGGTCCCTTGGCGGCTATAGCCATTTCACCCGCGAAGGCCGCTACGCGATGGACTTCGCCATGCCCGAAGGCACGCCGATCCTCGCGGCGCGTGGCGGCGTGGTGGTCAAGACCGAGAATCTCCAGGCAGGACGCGGCACGCACCCTTCAGGCAACTTCGTGAGGATCCTGCACCCCGACGGCACCATGGGCGTCTACCTGCACCTGATGCAGGGCTCGGTGGCGGTGGGCGAGGGCCAGCGGGTGGCCCAGGGAGAATTGCTTGCGCGCTCGGGCAACACCGGCCGCAGCAGCGGGCCGCACCTGCATTTCGTGGTGCAGCGCGCTGTCGGCCAGGCGATGGAGTCGATTCCCTACCAGTTCGAGCAGCCACTGGGCGCATTGCCGGACTTCACCGCCGGCAATCCATGACACCTGCAGGCACTGGCTGGCCTGCGATCAGTCGAGCTTCAATACCTTGGCCAGGACGATCTTGGGCCCCTTCATCTTCTTGATGATGATGCGCAAGCCTTCGACCTCCAGCACTTCCTCTTCCTCGGGCACGCGCTTGAGCGTCTCGTAGACCAGGCCTGCGAGGGTTTCCGCCTCGATGTGGTCCAGGTCCAGCCCGAGCAGGCGCTCGACCTTGAACAGCGGCGTGTCGCCGCGCACCAGCAGCTTGCCAGGCTGGTAGGCAAGAATGCCGCGCTCGGCCTTGCGGTGCTCGTCCTGGATGTCGCCCACCAGCACTTCGAGCACGTCTTCCATGGTCAGGTAGCCGATGACCTTGCCATCGGCTTCCTCGACCAGCACGAAGTGCGCACCGCCCTTGCGGAACTGCTCCAGCAACTGCGACAGCGGCATGTGCCGGGATACGCGCTCGAGCGGGCGGATGAGCTCGCCCAGATCCAGCGACTGCGGGACATGGCCGGGTTCGGCCAGCTCCAGCAGCAGGTCCTTGATGTGCAGCAGGCCGGTGTACTCGCCGCGTACGTTGTCGAACACCGGGTAGCGGCTGAACTTGTGCCGGCGGAACATCGCGAGGATTTCCTTGAGCGGCGCATGGGCGTCAAGGCTGATCATGTCCTCGCGGGAGTTGGCCCAGTCGACCACCTCCAGCTCGCCCATCTCGACAGCCGAGGCGAGCACGCGCATGCCTTGGTCGCTCGGGTCCTGGCCACGGCTCGAATGCAGGATCAGCTTGAGCTCATCGCGGCTGTAGTGGTGCTCGTGGTGCGGCCCTGGCTCGCCCTGGCCGGCAATGCGCAGGATACCGTTGGCACTGGCGTTGAGCAGGTAGATGGCCGGGTACATCGCCCAGTAGAACAGGTACAGCGGCACGGCCGTCCACAGCGACAGCAGCTCGGGCTTGCGGATGGCCCACGATTTCGGCGCCAGCTCACCGACCACGATGTGCAGGTAGGAGATCACGAAGAACGCAGTAAAGAACGAGACGCCCTTGATCACTTCGGGGGAGTTCACGCCCATCGCTGCGAGCAACGGCTCGAGCAGGTGGGCGAAGGCCGGCTCGCCGACCCAGCCCAGGCCCAGGGAAGCGAGGGTGATGCCAAGCTGGCAGGCCGAGAGGTAGGCATCGAGCTGGTTGTGGACCTTGCGCAGGATGCCACCGCGCCAGCCGTGCAGCTCTGCGATCGACTCCACCCGGGTCGAGCGGAGCTTGACCATGGCGAACTCGGCCGCAACGAAGAATCCGTTGAGCAGCACGAGCAGGAGTGCAAAGAGAATCATGCCGAAATCGGCGAAAAGCGAGGAGAAGCTGATACCAGGGGAAGGGTCCATGATGGGGTTTTACGGGGTCCGTCTTCAAGAAAGGGGAAAAAACAGTGCCAGCATCCGCTGGCACCAGAGCGCCAATGTAGCGGCTGGCGCCGCAATTGCAAAGGGCTGTGGATCAGGCGGTCGTGGTGCTGGCGACCTGCACGGGGGCGAAGTGGCAGGTAAAGGTGCTGCCATGGCCAGGCACGCTGCTGATCTCCAGGCGCCCGCGGTGGCGCAGCAGCACATGCTTGACGATGGCAAGGCCCAGGCCCGTGCCGCCCGTATTGGACGCGCGGCTCGAGTCGACCCGGTAGAAACGCTCGGTAAGGCGCGGGAGATGCTTGGCGTCGATGCCGATGCCCGAGTCCTGCACGCTCAGGTGCGCGCCCTGGTCGTCGGTCCACCAGCGGATACGAATCTGCCCCCCGTCCTGGGTGTACTTCACGGCGTTGAAGACCAGGTTGGAGAAAGCGCTGCGCAACTCCGCCTCGCTGCCCTTGAGGCAAACGCCTGGGGCTGCGTCCAGGGTGATGTGCTGGTCGCGCTGCCCGGAGAGGGCCTGGGCATCGCTTGTCACCGATTGCAGCAGGGCGTCGATGGCCACGGGCTGGTTGTCGGAGGGGTAGTCGGTGGCTTCGAGCTTGGCCAGCAGCAGCAAGTCGTTGAGCAGGGTCTGCATGCGCTCGCCTTGCTGGTGCATCTGCTGCAGCGTCCGGACCCAGCGCGGATTGACCGCCTCGACGTTGTCGAGCAGGGTTTCCAGGTAACCGGTGATCACTGTCAGCGGAGTGCGCAGTTCATGGGACACGTTGGCCACGAAGTCCTTGCGCATCTGCTCGAGCTGGTGGATGCGGGTCACGTCCCGCACCAGCATCAGGTGCTCGTTGTTGCCGTAGCGGGTGATGTGCAACTGCACCCGCAGACGGTCGTTGATCGGCGACGGGATCTCCAGGGGCTCGAGGTGGTTTTCCTGCTCGAAGTACTCCTTGAAGCGTGGGTGGCGCACCAGGTTGGTCACTGGCTGGCCGCCATCCTGCGGTGTCTTGAGGCCCAGCAGGGTCTCCGCGGCGCGGTTCCACCACTCCAGGTTGCCATCGCTATCGAGCATGATCACCGCGTCGCGCAGGGCCGCGGTGGACTCCTGCACCCGGTCGATCACCGCCTGCAGGCGCCCGCGCACGCGTTGGTCGCGACGCTGCAGGTGGTAGATGCTGTCGAACACCTCGCCCCACAGGCCATAGCCATCGGGCGGAGCCTCGTCGGGCTTGTGATGGCGCAGCCAGTCATGCAGGCGCAGCAACTGCTTGAGGGTCCAGCCCAGGTAGAGTGCCAGGCCGACGGCCACGCTCCAGCCGTAATGGCCGGTCAGCAGCCCACCCAGGAGACAGGCAGTGATCAGCAGCAGCAAGTGGCGAATCAGGGTCGCATGCCAGTTCTGGTTCAAGTGACGGTCCTTCTTTCCAGCTTCAAGCGGCAAGCTGCAAGCGGAATAATTGTGCAGAAATTCCTTTTTCCCGGCCTTTCAGCCGCAGAAACGACATGTGCTGGCTGCTTACCTTGCAGCTCGAAGCTTGCCGCTAGCTCTTGGTCGAAAAGCGATAGCCGGTGCCCCGGACGGTTTGTACCAGATTCTCGTAGGCCTCGCCCAACGCTTTGCGCAGGCGGCGGATATGCACGTCGACGGTGCGCTCCTCGACGTACACGTTGCCGCCCCAGACCTGATCGAGCAGCTGGCCGCGGGTGTAGGCCCGCTCCTGGTGGGTCATGAAGAACTGCAGCAGGCGGTATTCGGTTGGGCCCATCTCCGCCGGCTTGCCATCGATGGTCACGCGGTGGCTGATCGGGTCGAGCAGCAGGCCGCCTACCTCGATCGGCGCCTCGGTGTCGCTGGGCCCTGCGCGGCGCAGCACGGCCTTGAGCCGGGCCACCAGCTCGCGGGGTGAGAACGGTTTGGTGATGTAGTCGTCGGCACCGACTTCCAGGCCCTGGATCTTGTTGTCTTCCTCGCCCTTGGCGGTGAGCATGATGATCGGAATATCGCCGGTCAGCTCGTCACGCTTCAGGCGGCGGGCCAGCTCGATGCCCGAGGTGCCTGGCAGCATCCAGTCGAGCAGGATCAGGTCTGGCTTGCGGTCGACGATGATGGCGTGGGCCTGTTGCGAGTTCTCGGCTTCGAGGCAGTCATAGCCGGCCATTTCCAATGCAACGGCGATCATTTCGCGAATGGGCGCTTCGTCGTCAACGATCAGAATGTTCCTGCCTACCATGCTCGATACCTCTCCTGGGATCCGTGTCTTGGCCCGCATTAGATAACGGAATTATTGCAGTCGTGTGACATGTAGGGGAATGCGTAGCAACACCTGGTTACTGAGCTAGGCTTGAGAATCCCATCCCCCAAGAAAAACGGTGAATCCAATGACTCGAAATTCGCTGACCTCGATGGCGCTTCTGGCGGTGCTGGCATTACCGGGGGTGGCCTTTGCCCAACATGCCGAGGAGAAGAACGGGGTATGGGTCGATGATGCGGACATGACCCTGTACACCTTCGACAAGGACACCGAGAACAAGTCGGCGTGCAGCGGTGAATGCGCCAAGAACTGGCCACCGTTGCTGGTCAAGCCGGGTGATGAGGCCGCCAAGGGCAAGTGGACCCAGGTCCGGCGCGACGACGGCGCGATGCAGTGGGCCTACGGCGGCAAGCCGCTGTATACCTTCATCAAGGACAAGAAGGCGGGCGATACCACGGGTGATGGCATGAGGGACGTATGGCACGTGGCCAAGCCTTGAAGCAAGGATCCGGGGGCGCACGAGGCGCCCCCGGTATTCAGCCCGCCATGTAGTCGAGCACTACCCCGGCAAAGACCAGCAATCCTGCCCAGTGGTTGTGCAGGAACGCCTTGAAGCAGGATTCGCGGTCCAGCCCGCGTGTCGACCAGTACTCCCAGGCAAAGCACGCGGCCGCCGCAAGCAGCCCCAGATGGAACCACCCCCCCAGCGCGAACTGGCCGCCCGCCAGCAGCAGGCAGCCTAGCGACAGCATCTGCAAGCTCAGGATGATGACGCGGTCGGCCTTGCCGAACAGGATCGCCGTGGACTTCACGCCGATCTTGAGGTCGTCGTCGCGGTCGACCATCGCGTAGTAGGTGTCGTAGCCCACCGTCCACAGCAGATTGGCGCTGTACAGCAGCCAGGCGCTGGCCGGCAGCTCGCCGCCGGCAGCCGTGAAGGCCATGGGGATGCCCCAGGAATAGGCGGCGCCCAGCACCACCTGCGGATAGTAGGTGTAGCGCTTCATGAACGGGTAGCAGGCCGCCAGCGCCACGGCGCCGAACGATAGCGACACCGTGCGGCTGTTGGTGCACAGCACCAGCAGGAAGCTCATGCCCAGCAGGATCGCGAACAGCACCAGGGCCTCGCGCGGCTTGACCCGGCCGCTGGCCAGGGGGCGGTCGGCGGTGCGCTTGACGTGGCCATCCACCTTGCGGTCGGCAAAGTCGTTGATGGCGCACCCTGCGGCACGCATCAGTACCACGCCAACGCCGAATATCAGCACATTGGCCAGGGTCGGCGAGCCTTGGGCGGCGATCCAGACCGCCGACAGGGTAGGCCAGAGCAGCAGGTAGATACCGATGGGACGGTCCATGCGGCTCAGCTGGACAAAGTCCCAGGCGCGCGGATGCAGGCGGTTGAGCGACTTGAGCAGCTGCACGTACATCAAGGGATCTCCGGGACGGATGCGGCCAGCCACATGGCCGGCAGGAACACCTCTGCCACCAGCAGGCTCAGGCCTTCGCGCTCGAAGCGCGAGCGCCGGCCCCAGAGCCTTTCGCCGCAAGCATCGGCAGGTAGCCAGGCTTGTGGATACCGGCACCACTCGATGGGGTGGCGGGTAAAGGCCTGGTCGCAGAACAACAGCTCGCCCAGCGATCGGCTGCCCAGGGCCTCGAGCTCCAGGCCGCTACGCTGCAGCGCGCTGCGGGCCGCCACGCTGCGGGCAAAGACCCACGGCTGGCCGTGGCCGCGCAGGTACACTTCCCGCACCCAGCCTTGCTCGCCCGGTGGCAGGCCGAGCGCGATGCACTCGTCTTCACGCAGTGGCTGCCAGCCCTCGCGCAGCGGGGTGACCGAGAAGTGATCGTTGGACAGGCGCGTCAGGCGGCGGGTCAAGGAGCCTTCGTCGAACAGCCAGTCGAGGGTCGGCTGGTCGACGTCGGTAGCCAGCTGTGAATACGGCTGCCACGCGACAGCAACTGCTTGCGGGGTTTCGTACGGCACGTTGGGTATGCTGTTACAGGCCAGAGAGGCGGCGAGCTTAGCATGTTGCCCCGACTGCTTGCATACTGCGGGCAGGGCCAGTACAAAACACCTGGTGATGGCCCCCGCTAGAGCGGCCACGTCCCAAGCCTGAGGCGTTCGAGGAATCCATGATGAAGAAGTGGCAGTGCATTGTCTGTGGCCTGATCTATGACGAGGCCGAGGGCTGGCCGGATGACGGCATCGCGCCCGGTACTCGCTGGGAGGATGTACCCGAGGACTGGCTTTGCCCGGATTGCGGCGTCGGCAAGAACGACTTCGAAATGATCGCCATCGGCTGATCGCACCCAACCGTACAGAGGAAGCGACATGACGTCCCCCGTGATCATCATCGGTACCGGCCTTGCGGGCTACAACCTGGCCCGGGAGTTTCGCAAGCTCGATGGCGAGACGCCGCTGCTGCTGATCACGGCCGACGACGGTCGCTCCTACTCCAAGCCCATGCTCTCGACGGGCTATGCCAAGCACAAGGACGCCGATGGCCTGTGCATGGCCGAAGCGGGCGCCATGGCCGAGCAGCTCAACGCCGAAATCCGCACCCATACCCACATCAGCGGCATCGATCCGGGCCACAAGCGCCTGTGGATCGGCGAAGAAGCGGTCCCTTACCGCGACCTGGTCCTGGCCTGGGGCGCGCAGGCCGTGCAGGTGCCGCTGGAGGGCGATGCTGCCGACACGGTGTTCCCGATCAATGACCTGGAAGACTATGCACGCTTTCGGGCCGCAGCTGCTGGCAAGCAGCGCGTGCTGATCCTTGGCGCCGGCCTGATCGGTTGCGAGTTCGCCAACGACCTGTGCCTGGGCGGCTACCAGGTCGAGATGGTCGCGCCCTGCGAGCAGGTCATGCCGACCTTGCTCCACCCTGCGGCCGCAGGCGCCGTGCAACGTGCCCTGGAAGGCCTGGGGGTACGCCTGCGCCTCGGCCCGGTGCTGACACGCCTGCAACGCGTGGCAGAGGGGCTTGAGGCGCACTTGTCCGATGGCAGCCTGGTCGAGTGTGACCTGGTGGTCTCGGCCATCGGCTTGCGCCCGCGCACCGAGCTGGCCGCCGCCGCAGGCCTGCAGGTCAATCGCGGCGTGGTGGTCGACCGCCAGCTGCGTACTTCGCATGCCAATATCTTCGCCCTGGGCGACTGCGCCGAGGTCGATGGCCTGAACCTGCTGTATGTCATGCCGCTGATGGGCTGCGCGCGGGCCCTGGCGCAGACGCTGGTCGGCAATCCGAGTGCCGTGGCCTACGGGCCGATGCCTATAACCGTCAAGACTCCGGCCTGCCCGCTGGTGGTATCGCCGCCCGCGCAAGGCCACGATGGCACCTGGCAGATCGAAGGGGAGGGTGCGAACCTCAAGGTCCTGTGCCATGACGCCGATGGCTTGTTGCTGGGCTATGCGCTGACGGGCACGGCGGTCATGGAGAAGCTGGCCCTGAACCGGCAGTTGCCACCCTTGATGGCCTGATCCACCACGTTCTGTCGGATTTCTTCTGTTCTGGTCGCGACATTGGCCAGCCGGAGACTGGCGCGGCCCTTGGCGACATGCCATTCTCATTCCGGTCTGCCGCAGGTTAGAGCCTGCGGCGCCTGAGCGCTGCTCCGCTGGGCAGCACGGCAATAACAACAAAAAATCCCGTCCAAGAGGCTTCACTCATGCGTAAACCAGAACTCGCCGCAGCCATCGCTGAAAAAGCCGATCTCACCAAGGAAAAGGCCAATGCCGTACTCAATGCCATCCTTGACGAAATCACCGGCGCGCTCGGCAAAAAGGACAGCGTAACTCTGGTCGGCTTCGGCACATTCGTCGGCCGTCACCGTGGTGCCCGTACCGGAAAGAACCCGCAGACCGGCGAACCCGTGCAGATCCGCGCCTCGAACACTGTCGCGTTCAAGCCTGGCAAGTTCCTGAAGGACAGCGTCGGCAGCGCGAAACCTGCAGGCAAGAAAAAAGCCGCCAAGTAACTCCCTAGTAGTTTCATTACTCAATGATGAACGGGCACCCTGGGTGCCCGTCGTGACATGTAATGTGAGCCCTGTTCGATAACAGGATAAACTGCGCGCCTTAGTCACTTTCTGTCGAGGCGCGCGCATGAAGTTTCGCTTTATCCTCTGGGCCATGGGCCTGCTGATGGCCCGGGCCAGCCGCAAGAACCCGGCGTTCGAGCAGCAGCTGCAAGGCAGGGACCTGGTGTTCCAGATGCAGACGCTCGACGGCAAGGTCGCGCGGCATTTCTTCGTGCGCGACTTGCGCATCAGCAGCAAGAGCGGCCTTCACCCACAGCCTGCCTTCGCCATTGCATTCAGGGATGCCGACTACGGCTTCGCCACCCTGCGGGCCGGCAACAAGCAGCTGGCCTTCATGCAGGGCATCCAGGAAAAGCATATCCAGATCAAGGGCAACCCGGCCCTGGTGATCTGGTTCCAGGGCCTGATGAAGTACCTCAAGCCAAGAAAGACGGCCTGACTTTCCCTAGTGCGGGTTGAACTGGGTGGCCATCTCGCGCAGCAGCGTTTCGGCCTCCAGGACCTTGTCGACGACACTCTCGGCCTTTTCCCGAGTCAGGCCCAGGCGCCCGAGCAGCTCATCGGGAACCGGTGTCTGTGGACCTGAGCCGATGCCGCGCGAGCGCAGCAGGCTCACGGCCAGGCAGACCAGATTGGGGAACGCGGCGTGCTCGCCGTCATAGGACGGGTCATGCTGGAAGCGCAGGGCGGTGGTGAGCTCGGGGGGCATGTCCCACAGGCCCATCAGCCAGGCGCCGATCTGTTCGCGGCTGATACCCAGCAGGTGTTGTTCCACATAGCTGTGGCACAGGTGCGGGTTGACCTCCAGGTGGCGGCAGATCAGCGAAAAATGCGGCGGGAACACATGCGCCAGCAGCAGGTAGCCGAAGTTGTGCAGCAGGCCGGCCAGATAGGTCAGCCCTGCCTCCGGGCGATCGGCGCGCGGGATGGCGCGGGTCAGGCCCTCGATCACCGCGGCGGTGTAGATCGACTGGTGCCAGTAGGGCGTGGCGTGCTGGGGATGGTCCTTGGGCAGGCTCATGGTCTTGCCCAGTGCGAGGCCCAGGGCCAGGTTGATCACCAGGTCGAAGCCCAGCACGCGCACGATTGCGTCTTCGACCGAGCGGATCTTGCCAGGCGAGGCGTAGTAGGGCGATGCCGCCCAACTGACCACCTGGGCAGCCAGGGCCGGGTCTGTCTCGACCACGCTGGTGATGTCGTCGATGCTCGCGTTGGGATCGACGCGCAGCTTGATGATCTTCTGCGCGGTGTCGGCCAGCGGTGGGATCTCGATGGTCTGTTCCAGGCGCTGCTGGATACGCCGGGCGGTAAAGGCGCGGACCGCCTGGGTGATCTCGGCGCGGTCATCGTGCGGGCGGTCCAGGTTGAGCCGGATGTCCCCTGCTTTTTCGCCAAAGATGCCGGCGCTGGCCTTGCTGAGCATCTTGCTGAAGGCCTCGCGCTCGATCTCGAGCAGAAGGCCCGGCTGGCCCGACTGGATCAGCAGCCTGTCGGCCTTGAGCAGGGTTTGCTCGTACAGGCAGGGCGAGCTGGTGAGCGCCGGAATGCCAGGCAGGCTCTTGAGCCCGTGCTTGTCGAGCATCTGCTTCAGGCGTGCCAGCGGCACCGCCACCAGGTTGCGCCCGGTGAGTTCGGCCAGGCGCTTGAGGTCCAGTAACTGGCTTTGCGCGAAGAGCACCATCAATGCCCCTCGCTCGTCGTCAAGCAGCACTGCCTGCACCTTGGCGGCAGCGGGCAGTCGCGCGTGCTCGGGCACTTCGCGGTAGGCGATCCCGAGTTTTTCGAGCAACAGCCGGATGACAGACGGAGCGTGCGGGGTAGCAGCGTTCAGGGCAGCTTCAGTCATGGTCTGTATCCATATTTCCAGGCAATCGCAAAGTAAGTGACAGCTCCTGCGGGGAGCTGGGGCCGTTCAGGACAGGCATCACACCTGGCCGTATTGCTGGCCGTGACGTAGCCAGCGGTCCAGCAGCGGGCTGACATGCTCGGGCCAGCGCGCCAGCAAGGCCTGGGCGGCGTCGCGTACTGCAGGGAGCAAGTCGGCGTCGCGCATCAGGTCAGCGACCTTGAACTGTAGCAGGCCAGTCTGGCGTGTCCCTAGCATTTCGCCAGGGCCGCGCAGCTGCAGGTCTTTTTCGGCAATGACGAACCCATCGTTGGTCTCGCGCATGATCCCCAGGCGCTCGCGGCCGATCTGCGACAGCGGCGGGTGGTAGAGCAGCACGCAGTGGCTGACGGCGCTGCCCCGGCCGACCCGGCCACGCAGCTGGTGCAACTGGGCCAGGCCCAGGCGCTCCGGGTTCTCGATGATCATCAGGCTGGAGTTGGGAACGTCCACGCCGACCTCGATCACCGTAGTGGCTACCAGCAGCTGCAGCTCGCCAGCCTTGAACTCAGCCATGATGGCGGCTTTTTCCGCCGGCTTCATGCGCCCATGGATCAGGCCCACGCGCAGCTCGCCAAGGGCGCTGCCCAGTTCCTCGAAAGTACTCTCGGCGGCCTGGCAGGTCAGTTCTTCGGATTCCTCGATCAGCGTGCAGACCCAATAGGCCTGGCGCCCTTCGGCACAGGCGGCGCGGACCCGCTCGACCACTTCGAAGCGGCGGCTGTCGGCGACCAGCACGGTATTGACTGGCGTGCGTCCAGGCGGCAGCTCGTCGAGCACTGAGGTATCCAGGTCGGCATAGGCGCTCATGGCCAGGGTGCGCGGGATGGGCGTGGCGGTCATGATCAGCTGGTGCGGGCAGAGCCGGCCGTCCACGCCCTTCTGGCGCAGCGCCAGGCGCTGCTGGACTCCGAAGCGGTGCTGCTCGTCGATGATCGCCAGCGCCAGGCACTTGAACCTGACTTCTTCCTGGAACAGCGCGTGCGTGCCCACCACCATGGGCACGCCGCTGGCGATCTGCTCCAGGGCACTGACCCGGGCCTTGCCCTTGAGCTTGCCGGCCAGCCAGGCGACTTCGAGCCCCAGGGGCTCGAGCCAGCGCTTGAAGGTGATGTAGTGCTGTTCGGCAAGGATCTCGGTCGGCGCCATCAGCGCGACCTGATAGCCGGCCTCCAGCGCCTGCAAGGCCGCCAGGGCGGCCACCACCGTCTTGCCAGCGCCAACGTCACCCTGCACCAGCCGCATCATCGGCTCCGGCTGGCTGAGGTCGTGGGCGATCTCGTTGCCGACCCGCTGCTGCGCGCCGGTCGGGCTGAAACCGAGGTTGGCCAGGTATTGCGCAGGCAGGTGGCTGGCTTTGGGCAGCACGGGCGCATGCAGGCTGCGCAGGCTTTCGCGCAGGCGCTGCTGCGACAGCTGGTGGGTGAGCAGTTCTTCGAACGCCAGGCGATACTGCGCCCAGTGGTGGCCCTCGGCGAGTTCATCGACATCGGCGTCGGCCGGGGGGTTGTGCAGGTAGCGAATGGCATCGTCGAGCGGTGCCAACTGGTAGTCGCTGGCCATTTCGCTCGGCAGCCAGTCGGGCAGGCTGCGCGGGCCGAGCATCGCCAGGCTTTGCTGGCAAAGGACGCGCAGGCGTTGCTGGGTCAGCCCTTCGGTGGTCGGGTAGATCGGTGTCAGCGTCTGGTCGACCGGCGGAGCCGGCTCATCGCCATTGAGGACACGGTACTCCGGATGATAGATCTCCAGTCCCGACGCCCCTGGGCGGGCTTCCCCATAGCAGCGCACATGGGTGCCGCGCTTGAGGCCATCCTTTTGTGCAGTGCTGAAATGGTAGAAGCGCAGGCTCAGCACGCCGGTGCCGTCACCCAGCCGGACCACCAGGCTGCGCCGCTTGCCCATCACCACGTCGGCACCACTCACCACGCCTTCGATCACCGCGTCCTGCCCCGGACGCAGCGCTCCGATGGGAACCACGCGGGTGCGGTCCTGGTAACGCAGGGGCAAGTGGAACAGCAGGTCCTGGAGAGTCTCCAGGCCCACCTTGGCAAGCTTCTCGGCCAGGGCTGCGCCAACACCCTTGAGCTCGGTGACGGCGACCTTCGACAACTCGGTCATGGGGCAGGCCTACTGGACTGCCGGTGGCTTGGCGACCGAGCACAGGCGGATCGAGTCGGCCAGGATCTCGATGGCCTTGGGCCGCGGGAAGCTGGCGCGCCAGGCAATGGCCACGGTGCGGAACGGCGCGGGCGAGGTCAGCGGCCGCACCTCGATCACGCCTGGGGCATAGTGATGGCTGTGCACCGCCGACAGCGGCAGGATCGAGACGCCAAGACCGGATGCGACCATGTGGCGGATGGTCTCCAGGGAGCTGGATTCGACCGTGGTATGCCGTGCGCCTTCGCTGCCTTTGCCCAGGGTCGGGCAGGCTTCGAGCACCTGGTCGCGGAAGCAATGGCCCTCGCCAAGCAGCAACAGGCTCTTGTCGTTGAGCAGCCCGGCGTCGATGCTTTCTTTCTTGGTCCAGGAATGCTCGCTCGGCATCAGTACGTAGAAAGGCTCGTCGTAGAGCGGGAGGGTCAGGACGTCGGCCTCGTTGAACGGCAGGGCGATGATCACCGCGTCCAGTTCGCCGTTGCGCAGCTTCTCGCGCAGCACATGGGTGAAGTTTTCCTCGATGTACAGCGGCATCTGCGGGGCGACCCGGTGCAACTGCGGGATGAGGTGCGGAAAAAGGTAGGGGCCGACGGTATAGATGGCACCGACCTTCAGCGGCGCGGTCAGCTGGTTCTTGCCCGCCTGGGCCAGCTCGCGGATGCCCTGGGCCTGCTCCAGCACCTTTTGCGCCTGGGCGACGATGCCTTCGCCGACCGGCGTCAGGCGAACCGCGCTCTTGCTGCGCTCGAAGATCAATACGCCAAGTTCGTCCTCGAGTTTCTTCACCCCGACCGACAGGGTCGGCTGGCTGACGTGGCAACGCTCGGCGGCATGGCCGAAGTGCTGCTCCTGGGCGAGGGTGACGATGTAGCGTAGTTCTGTGAGAGTCATAACGTGCGTCCATGAAGTTGCGGCCCCAGCATAGCGGCTGCAATCGATAGACGCACGTTATCAGACTTACCGTTACGTGACAGAAACAAAGATCAGCGTCTGTCCAGCGAGTAGACGAAGGGCGCTACCACTTCGATACTGCCATTGTTCAACAGCTCCTGCGGTGGCTTGGGCACCGGCTGGGCCTTGCGGATCATCTCGAGCGTGGCCCGATCGAGTGCCGCGCTGCCCGAGCCTCCCGCCAGCGAGTAGGACAGGATCTTGCCTTCGGCATCCACCACGAAGCGCAGGCGGTTGATACCCTGCAGGCCGCGGCGACGCGCGTCCTCGGGGTAGCGCTTGTACTTGCTCAAGTGCCTCAGCAGGTCGCTTTGCCAGGTCGGCAGGGCCTTGCTGTTGGTCGCGATGCTTGGCGCCGGTGCCTGCGACTTCTGCGGCGGCGCGGTGCTTGGCGGCGTATCGACCACTTCTTCTGCCGGCGGCTTTTCCTGCGGTGGCTCAGGCTTCTTCTCGGGCTTGGGCGGCTGCGGCTCGGGCTTGGGCTTGACTGGCTTGGCGACGGCGATCTTGGGTTTCGGTGCCTCCACCAGCTTGGGCAGCGGCGGCTCTTCGACCGGTGCTGGGGGCTGGGGCGTGACAACCTTGGGAGGCGGTGGCGGTGCTGGCTCAGGCAGCGGTGCCAGCTCGACCATCATGGCTGCCGGGGGCAGCTCGACGGCCTGGGGCACCGACCAGTTGAGCGCAAGCAGCACAGCGACGACATGGAGTCCCAGGACGATCGCCAGGCTACCGCTGTAACGCGCCAGGATATGCCGCGACTTTGTCATTTCTTGGCTGCCGTCTCGAGTCCGACCAGACCGACCTTGAGGTAGCCGGCCGCGCGCATGGTGTTCATCACTTCCATCAGGTCACCGTAGTCCACGCCCTTGTCGGCCTGGAAGAAGATGGTGGTTTCCTTGTCGCCCTTGGTCTTGGCATCGAGCATCGCGCCAAGCTGGCTGGCCTGAGGGACCTGGTCATCGCCGACATACAGCTTCTGGTCGGCCTTGACGCTGACGAACACGGGTTTTTCCGGTCGCTGCGCGGGCTTGGCCGTCGAGGCGGGCAGGTCGACCTTGATGTCGACCGTGGCCAGGGGAGCGGCGACCATGAAAATGATCAACAGCACCAGCATCACATCGATGAAGGGCGTGACGTTGATCTCGTGGTTTTCGGCGAGGTCGTCGCCACCTTCGTTCAGATGCAGGCCCATGGCTTACCCCACTTTCACCATGTGCGGAGCGGAGCGCTCGCTGGACTGATGGTCCAGGTCGCGGCTGACCAGCAGCAGCACCTGCGCCGAGGCGTCCGAGACCTGCGCCTTGTAGCCGGCGATCGAGCGGGCGAAGACGTTGTAGATGACCACGGCAGGGATGGCGGCGACCAGGCCCAGGGCGGTTGCCAGCAAGGCTTCGGCGATACCCGGGGCGACCACGGCCAGGTTGGTGGTCTGGGTCTTGGCGATGCCGATGAAGCTGTTCATGATGCCCCACACAGTACCGAACAGGCCGACGAACGGTGCAGTAGAGCCGATGGTAGCCAGCACGCCGGTGCCGCTGCTCATGTTGCGGCCGCTCGCGGCGACCAGGCGCTCGAGACGGAAGCTCACGCGCTCCTTGATGCCTTCTTTCTCGCGGGCATTGGCCGAGAGGCGCATTTCCTCGAGGGCGTCGTGGACCAGCAGGTGCGCCAGGGTGCCTTGCTTGTTGGAGGCTTCGCTGGCGGCCTTGAGGCTGGCGGACTGCTTGAGCACGGCGATCTCGCCACGCAGGCGGCGCTTGGCGCCCATCAGTTCGAAGCCCTTGGCGATCCAGATGGTCCAGGTAATGATCGAGGCAATGGCCAGGCCGATCATCACGATCTTGACGACGATGTCGGCATTTTTGTACATGCCCCATGGCGACAGGTCGTGGGCCATGCCAAGGGTGGTATCTTCGGCCAGCGCCTCGACGTTCTCGGCCGCGGCAGGTGCCGCGCCTTCCACGGGGGTGGCAGCGGCAGGCGCGGCAGCATCGGCGGGGGCAGCAGGTACCGTGGCAGGTGCTGCCTGGGTCACTGCTGGGGTCGGTGCATTGGCTGCCGGGGCGACCGGCTCTTCGGCCATCGCAGCGGGGGCCAGCACCAGGCTGAACATCAGCGCGGCGATGGCGCGCCATGCGCGCGACGTGGTTGGCGAAGCGGTGGGTTGAGTACGTGTCATGCTGGCCGGACCTGATGAAGAGAAAGGGTGGTTGTCCTTCAAGGCCTCGAGGCAGGCCGAGAACAAAATGAGGCGGCCATTATTGCAATTAATTCTTGTTAGCAGAAGTAATAAAGTTACTTTTTTTACCAATGACAGACCGTTGATCGTCTGATTCGGTCAGTCTGGATTAAAGGATCAGGAGTATTTGATGTCGGATCTTTCTGCATTGATCGTGGGATGTGGCGACGTTGGCGGTCGACTTGGCCAGCTTCTGTTGGAAGAAAACTGGCAAGTCAGCGGCTTGCGACGCTCCGTCGGTGAGCTGCCCGAAGGTGTCCGGCCGATCCGGGCGGACTTGTCCGAAGCTGCCTGTCCCGATGCCTGGCCAAAGAAGTCACCCGATTATGTCGTGTACTGCGTCGCCGCCAGCCAGCATGACGAAGCGGGTTACCAGGCTGCCTATGTCGATGGGCTGCGCAATGTGCTGCGCTGGCTCGAGGAGAAGGGCCAGCAGCCGCGGCGCCTGCTGTTCGTCTCCAGCAGCAGCGTGTACGGCCAGCATGGCGGTGAGTGGGTCGATGAAAGCTCTGCTACCGAGCCTGCAGGCTATTCGGGGCGCATCATGCTCGAGGCGGAACGGCTGGCCTTGGACAGTGGCTTCCCGGGTACCTGGGTCCGCTTGACAGGCATCTACGGGCCGGGCCGGGAATGGCTGCTGAGCCAGGTTCGGCAGGGCTACCGGGTGGCTGAGGATCCTCCCCTGTATGGCAACCGTATCCATGCGCAGGATGCGGCCGGGCTGTTGGCTTTCCTGCTGCAGGCCGATGCGCGTGGCGTGGACCTGGACGATGGCTATATCGGCGTGGACGACGCTCCGGCGCCGCTGGCCGAGGTCGTGGGCTGGTTGCGCGAGTACATGGGCGTTACCCAGTGGTCGGACCAGCAGCGAGTACGCCGCACGGGCAGCAAGCGCTGCAGCAATGCACGCGCCCGTGCGTTGGGATGGGCGCCGCAGTATCCGACCTACAAGGAAGGCTACGCCGCGATTCTCGCCTGACGCAGCGTGCGGCAGGTTGGATCAGTCCCTTTCCAGCAACCACTGCCGTGCACCCGGCTTGAGCTGGGGCATTTCGTTGGGCTGCGCCGCGTTGAGCGCCTGGAAGATCTCCAGGGTGTCGCCGTCTCGGGTGAAGATCCAGGGGTTGCCTTGTCGGTCACGCTCCAGCCATAGGCTGTCATATTGGCCGCTGATGCTTGCGCAGTCGCCTGCCAGGCAAAGGGCGTAGCGGGTCAGGTCTGGCAGGCCGTCCACGCTGCCATTGTCGGCAAAACGGACCATGCCACCCTGGCCTGGTCCCTCGACGATCTTCCAGGCACCCCCCAGGTAGGCGCCATAGAGGGCTTTTTCGAAACTGCTGCCAACCGGTGCACCTGCGGGCGCCAGCACCGGGGCTTTCTCGAATTGCTGCTCGGGCGTGTCCTGTCCCGCAGCCTGGACCAGCTCGTCGCCGTCGAGCGCGAGCTGTTCGCTGTGATCGCCGCCGAAAGCGACTTGCCATTGCTTGTCCACGGCGCTCAGCTGTCCTTCGACCACCTCGAAGCCGTTGCTGAACAAGGCTCGCTGGCTGGCGGTATCGACCTTCCACTCGAAATTCGGGCCGTTGCTGGCCAAGGCCTGGCGCAAGCCCACGCCCTTGGCGGCGGCATCGATGGCGCTCTGGTTGATCCAGGTGCCGTTGAAGTCTTCAGGTTTGTGGCTGGCGCAGCCGCCCAACAGCAGGGCGGCCAGCGAGAGGGTCAGTGCTTGGCGCATGGGGAGGGCCTTGAGCGAGGGCGGAGGGGCGGACTACGTACGCATCCGGGTGATACGGATCACGCCGGTCAAGGTACGCAGCTTCTTGATCACGCGGGCCAGGTGCACGCGGTCGTGTACGCTGACCACCAGATGGACCACGCTGATTCGACCATCGCGTTCGTCCATGCTGATCTTTTCGATGTTGCCGTCCGCGGCATTGACGCTGCTCGCCAGCAGGGCGATCAGGCCGCGCTGGTGCTCGAGCTCGACGCGCAGCTCGACATTGAACTCGCCGGTAACGTCCTTGGCCCATGAAAGCTGCAGGCACTTTTCCGGATTGTGTCGAATCTCGCTGATATTGCGGCAGTTCTCGAGGTGCACCACCATGCCCTTGCCCGCCGACAGGTGGCCGACGATCGGGTCGCCCGGAATCGGCGTGCAGCACTTGGCGTAGCTGAGCACCAGGCCTTCGGTCCCGCGAATGGCCAGCGGGCTCTCCGGGCTCGGCAGCTGCTCGCCTTCGGCGCTGAGCAGGCGACGGGCGACCACGTAGGCCATGCGGTTGCCCAGGCCGATGTCTTCGAGCAGATCCTCGAGCAGTTCCAGGCGGTACTCGACCAGGATGGCCTGGATACGCTCCTGGGCGATCCTGTCCAGGCTGCTGTCGAAGCCGGTCAGCACCTTGTTGAGCAGGCGTTCGCCCAGGTTGACCGATTCGGAACGTCGCTGCTGCTTGAGCGCATGGCGGATATGCGTGCGCGCCTTGCCGGTGACCACGAAATTGAGCCAGGCGGGGTTGGGCCGCGCGCCCGGCGCGCTGACGATCTCGACCGTCGAGCCGCTCTGCAGGGCTTCGGACAGCGGCGCCAGGCGCCGGTTGATCCGGCAGGCGATGCAGCTGTTGCCGACGTCGGTGTGCACCGCATAGGCGAAGTCGACCGCGGTGGAGCCTTTGGGCAGCTCCATGATCCGGCCCTTGGGCGTGAACACGTAGACCTCGTCCGGGAACAGGTCGATCTTCACGCTCTCGATGAATTCCAGGGAGTTGCCCGCGCGCTGCTGCATCTCGAGCACACCCTTGACCCATTGGCGGGCGCGGGCGTGGCTGCCCTTGGGCTGCTCGTCGTCGCTGGACTTGTACAGCCAGTGCGCGGCGATGCCGTTGTTGGCCATCTCCTCCATCTCGCGGGTGCGGATCTGGATCTCGATGGGCACGCCATGCATGCCGAACAGCGTGGTATGCAGCGACTGGTAGCCGTTGGCCTTGGGGATCGCGATGTAGTCCTTGAAGCGACCCGGCAACGGTTTGTACAGGTTGTGCACGGCGCCGAGCACGCGATAGCAGGTATCGACCTTGTCGACGATGATGCGGAAGGCATACACGTCCATGATCTCGTTGAAGGCGCGGCGCTTGCCACGCATCTTCTTGTAGATGCCATAGAGGTGCTTCTGCCGGCCACTGACCTCGCCCTCGATGCTGTCCATGGCCAGGCAATGGGCCAGGGACTGCTCGATCTTGTTGACGATTTCCTTGCGGTTGCCACGTGCGCGCTTGACGGCCTGGTAGATGCGCGCGGAGCGCATGGGGTGCATGGCCTTGAAGCCCAGGTCCTCGAATTCGACGCGCACGCTGTGCATGCCAAGGCGGTTGGCGATGGGGGCGTAGATCTCGAGGGTTTCCTTGGCGATGCGCCGGCGCTTCTCGCCCGACAGCACTTCAAGGGTGCGCATGTTGTGCAGGCGGTCGGCCAGCTTGACCAGGATCACGCGGATATCGCGTGCCATGGCCATGGCCATCTTCTGGAAGTTCTCGGCCTGGGCCTCGGCCTTGGTCTCGAAGTTCATCTGGGTCAGCTTGCTGACCCCGTCGACCAGTTCGGCGACAGTCTCGCCGAACTGCGAGCTGAGCGCTTCCTTGGCGATGCCGGTATCTTCGATCACATCGTGCAGCATGGCGGCCATCAGGCTCTGATGGTCCATGTGCATGTCGGCCAGGATGCTCGCCACCGCCAGCGGGTGGGTCACATAGGGTTCGCCACTGCGGCGGCGCTGGCCATCGTGGGCTTGCTCGGCGTAGAAGTACGCCCGGCGCACCAGGTTGACCTGGTCGGCGCCGAGGTAGGCCGACAGACGATCGGCGAGGACATCTATGCTCGGCACAGGATCACCTCCAGCCGAGGAACGGGGACCTGCGCCGCACAACGTCGACCAGGCATGGGCTTAGACGGCCTCGTTGGCCTCGTCCTCGAACGCGGCGAAGACCGGGTCCTCGGTGACGATGTCTTCAGCGGCGATGAACTCCGGGGTCACGATGCCTTCGGCGATCTCGCGCAGGGCGACGACGGTAGGCTTGTCGTTTTCCCATGCCACGCGCGGCTCCTTGCCACCGGTGGCCAGCTGACGGGCACGCTTGGTAGACAGCATGACCAGCTCAAAGCGGTTATCCACGTGTTCTAGGCAATCTTCAACGGTTACGCGGGCCATGGTCTTCCTCGTAGCAAATACAATATGCGCGGTGCCCAGGATGGGCGGGCGGACTCGATAGTTTAAAAAATCACCAGCGATTAGGGAAGGACTGATTTCAGTTCTGCCCTCGCCCCAGGGTCACTTCGCACTGCATGAGGCCGACAATACCGGCTCGAAGGCCCGCAGCACAACCCTCGTAGAGCGCCTACCGCGTCATGGCGCCGCGCAACCGTGGGGTGAGCTCTTCGAACAGGGTCTGCACCGAGCGCAACGCCCGGCAGTCCGGGCGCGTCAGCAACCACAGCTGGGTATCGCAGCCAGGCAGCGGATCGCTCAGCGCCTCGACGCCCGGCAGGCCCTGCACCATGTAGTCGGCCAGCGCCGCCACGCCCATGCCGGTGGTGACCAGCTGGGCGATGGTGGACATGCCGCTGCAGTGGTAGCGCGGGACCAGGCCGGGATACTGCTGGTTGCGCCAGACCACGGTGGGATGGTCCTGCATGGCATCGTCAGGGCCGATCCACGCGACGCTGGTGGGCGACTCGGCCAGGCGCTGGCGAAACTCGGGCAGGCCGCAGACCACGTAGGAGGTCGAACCCAGGCAGCGGCCGACCAGGTGCTCGGGCGGGGTATTGGTCAGCCGCAGGGCGATGTCGGCGTCGCGCCGGCTGAGGTTGGCGAAGGTGTTGGACGTGCCGATTTCCAGCGACAGGGCGGGGTAGCTGGGCATGAAGCTCGCCAGCGCCGGTAGCAGCAAACTATGCAGCACCGCTTCGGTGCACGTCACGCGGACCGTGCCGCTCACTACTTGCTCGCCGCAGGTCAGGGCGATGCGGGCAGCGTCCAGGGCGTGTTCGGCGCGTTCTGCCTGTTCGGCCAGTGCCTTGGCGGTATCGGTGGGCAGATAGCCCTTGCGGCTCTTGACGAACAGCGCCGTGCCCAGTGCCGACTCCAACCGCCTGATCGAGCGGAACACCGTCGAGACGTCGACCTTCAGCAGCTCGGCGGCCTTGGCCAGGGAGCGGCCGCGTTCCAGGGCAAGTACCAGGGAAAGGTCGGCATGGGTAATCTGATATTGCATGGGCGCACGCTCTGCTTGCCGAAATGCCAATGTCTGTTGCGTTGGGGCCATTTTATAGTGAAACGGCATCCGGTGATCAATTCATCTGGATGTCACAGGTTTGTGCAGCGTCCATCTGCCGCGCAGACGTCCCATGATGGGAATCACCATAACAACAGCATCAGCCATCGCCGCTCGTGAGGCGCACGCCTCATCTCCTCACATCGCCGTTCGACTGAAAGCAAAGGATGTATAGCCATGACGTCGGTCTCTGCGTGCGTAATCCAAGCTTCCAGCCCCTTGATCGGTGTGACCGCCTGTCGCCAGCAGGTAGGCAGGAACGCCTCGCACACCGTCGGCGACAAGTACCTGGAGGCTGCGGCCTTCGCCGGGCTGCCGCTGATCCTGCCGGCGCGCGATGTCCCCGCTGACCCACAGGCGCTGCTGGCGCGTCTGGACGGCATTCTTTTTACCGGCTCGCCTTCTAATGTCGAGCCGCATCATTACAATGGCCCCCCCAGTGCGCAAGGAACGCACCACGACACTGCCCGGGACCGGCTGACCTTGCCGCTGCTCAAGGCCGCCATCGATGCCGGCGTGCCGGTGCTTTGCATCTGCCGCGGCTTCCAGGAGCTGAACGTGGCGCTGGGCGGCTCGCTGCATCAGCGGGTGCATGATCTCCCCGGATACCTGGATCACCGCGAACCGAGCGATGCCCCCCTGGACGAGCAATACAGTCCACGCCATCCGGTCAGCGTAGAGGCGGGCGGGATGTTCGAACGCATGGGGCTGGCCACACGGTTCGAGGTCAACTCGCTGCACAGCCAAGGCATCGATCGGCTGGCTCCAGGCCTGCGCGTCGAGGCAAGGGCGCCCGACGGCCTGATCGAGGCGGTGTCCGCTAGCCAGGGTGCGGGTTTCGTGCTCGGCGTGCAGTGGCACCCGGAATGGCAATTTGCCGATAACCCGGTTTCGCTGCGCCTGTTCGAGGCATTCCGTGACGCCTGCAGGGCCCGCGCGGCGCGGGAGGGGACCGACAGGACCTGATGCTTGCAGCAAGCTTCGAATGAGTGAAAGCGCCTTTCCAAGGCCCCGAAAACAATACCAATATCGATGGCAGATACTCATGAGCGAAAACATTGAAGCCGGGCATGCCGCCAAGGCCTCGGGCAAAGGCCTGGCCAAGGGCCGCCTGGGTCTGCTGGCCAGCGTGGTGCTGGGCATCTCTACCATTGCACCGGTCTATACCCTGACCGGTGCCCTTGGCCCGACCGTGCGCGAAGTCGGTGCCCACCTGCCGGCGGTGTTCATCGTCGGTTTCCTGCCCATGTTGCTGGTAGCCCTGGGCTACCGGGAACTCAACGCGGCAGAACCCGACAGTGGCACCTCGTTCACCTGGTCGGCACGTGCCTTCGGGCCCATGATCGGCTGGATCGGCGGCTGGGGCCTGGTGACCGCCACCACCATCGTGCTGTCCAACCTGGCCGGAGTCGCGGTCGACTTCTTCTATCTCTTTCTCGGACAGATCACCGGCAACCATGAGGTGGCTGCCCTGAGCGACAACCTGCTGGTCAACATCAGTACCTGTTGCGTGTTCATCGCTCTGGCGGTATGGATCTGCTGCCGCGGCATGGGCACGACGATGACGGTGCAGTACGGGCTGGTCGCGCTGCAGCTGGTGGTGCTGATCGGCTTTGCCATGGCGGCCTTTGGCGAGACCACCGCACCGCCGCCGCTGCAGTTCGACCTCGACTGGTTCAACCCGTTTGGCGTCGAGTCGTTCTCGGCCTTCACCGCAGGGCTTTCGCTGTCGATCTTCATATTCTGGGGCTGGGACGTGTGCCTGACTGTCAGCGAAGAGTCGGTGGGCAGTGAAGAGGTGCCCGGCAAGGCGGCGACCATGACGGTCCTGCTCATCCTCGGGCTGTACCTGGTGACCGGTATCGCCACGCTGCAATTCGCCGGCATCGGCGACATCGGGCTGGGGCTGGGTAATCCGCGCATCCAGGAAAACGTCTTCGCGCACCTGGCCGGGCCGGTCATGGGGCCGCTGGCGATCCTCATGTCCATCGCAGTGCTGGCCAGTACCGCCGCCTCGCTGCAGTCGACCTTCGTCTCGCCCGCGCGCACGCTGCTCGCCATGGGCTACTACGGCGCCGTTCCGCAGCGTTTCGCCAAGGTCTGCCCGCGTTCCCAGACACCACGCTACGCGACCATCTGCGCAGGCGTCGCGGCCGCGGTGTTCTATGTGACCATGCGCACGCTGAGCGAAAACGTACTGGCTGACACCATCACCGCCCTGGGCATGATGATCTGCTTCTACTACTCGCTGACGGCCTTTGCCTGCGTCTGGTACTTCCGCCGCAGCCTGTTCGACAGTGTCCGGCACTTCCTGATGCGGGGCGTGTGCCCGCTGGTGGGGGGCGCGATCCTGTCGGTGATCTTCCTGCAGACGGCCATCGACAGCGCCTCGCCGGACTTCGGCAGCGGCTCGCATGTAGGCGGGCTGGGCCTGGTGTTCGTGATCGCGCTGATCATCTCGCTGCTGGGAATCGTGCTGATGGTGCTGTCGCGCTGGCGGGCGCCGGCGTACTTCCTGGGGGCTACCTTGCACCAGCAGGCGACGGTGCCGGTACGGGTGTAGGTATCCGAGACCGCGGCCCCCATTCGTTGGCTTGCCAGCGAATGGGGCGCCGCGGAATCAGGCCAGGAGCTCACCCAGCAGCGCGCGATGCCGCTGCTGCTGCATCTTCTGCTCCAGGCGATTGGCACGGAAGATCGCCTTGAGGTCTTCCAGCGCCTCGGCGAACTCATCGTTGATGATGAGGTAGTCGTACTCGTCGAAGTGCGCCATCTCGCTGACCGCTTCCTTCATCCGGCCCTCGATGATCTCGTCGCTGTCCTGGCCGCGGTTGTTCAGGCGCTGGCGCAGGGCCTGCTGGCTGGGCGGCAGGATGAAGATCGAGCGAGCCTCGGGCATCAGCCTGCGCACTTGCTGGGCGCCTTGCCAGTCGATCTCCAGGATCAGGTCGATGCCCTGGTCGAGGGTCTGCTGCAGTGCGCTGCGCGAGGTGCCGTAGAAATTGCCGAACACCTCGGCGTGCTCGAGGAAGTCGCCCTGGGCGATCAGCGACTTGAACTGCACGTGTTCGACGAAGTGGTAGTTGATCCCGTGCGCCTCGCCCGGACGCATGGTGCGGGTGGTGTGCGAAACCGAGACGCGGATGTTCCGGTCGGCGTCGGTGAGTGCCTTTACCAGGCTGGTCTTGCCGGCGCCCGAAGGCGCGGAGACGATGTAGAGGGTACCGCTGCTGTGATTCATGATGGGGGTGGCCTTACTCGATGTTCTGTACTTGTTCACGCATTTGTTCGATCAGCACCTTGAGGTTGACCGCTGCCTGCGTGCTGCGTGGGTCAAAGGCCTTGGAGCCGAGGGTATTCGCTTCGCGGTTGAGTTCTTGCATCAGGAAGTCGAGGCGTCGTCCGGCAGCGCCGCCGGACTTGAGTACCCGGCGTACTTCTGTGACGTGGGTGCTGAGGCGGTCGAGCTCTTCGGCAACATCACTCTTCTGCGCGAGCAGGACCATTTCCTGCTCCAGGCGCTGCGGGTCCAGCTCGGCCTTCAGGTCGCCGAAGCGGTCGATGATCTTCTGCCGCTGGGCCGCCAGCATCTGCGGTACCAGGGCGCGCAGGGTGGTGACCTCGGCGGCCATGCTGTCGAGTCGCTCGTTGATCAGCCGGGCAAGTTCCGCCCCTTCACGACTGCGGCCTGCCTTGAGCTCTTTCAGCGCTTGCTCGAACAGCGCGACCGCCTCGGCATTGAGCGCCTGCGGGTCGCTGGCGTCGGCCACCAGCACGCCTGGCCAGGCCAGGACTTCCAGCGGGTTGAGCGCAGCGGGCTGCTTGATCAGGCTGGCCACGGTCTCGGCGGCGGCCACCAGCTGCGCGGCACGCTCGCGGTCGACCTGCAGCGGCTTGCCGGTGCTGTCTTCGTTCAGGCGCAGGGTGCATTCCACCTTGCCGCGCGACACGCCCTGGCGCAGGCCCTCGCGAACCGCGCCCTCGAGCTCGCGCAGGGCCTCGGGCAGGCGCAGGTGGGGTTCGAGGTAGCGGTGGTTGACCGAGCGCAGCTCCCATACCAGGGTGCCCTGGCTGCCAGCGCGCTCGACACGAGCAAAAGCGGTCATGCTGTGCACCATGGGAATTACCTCGCGAAGTCGATGAACAGGGTGAGCCCTTCGGGCTGCAAGGCGCAGGATTGTAACGCAGTGCGGCCTCGGCGCCCAATCAGGGGGCGCCACAAAACCCGCTCGAAGGGCATGTGAAAGACGCTTCGGGCATGCCCTGCGACAATAGGCATGTCCTCACGGCCCCTGGGGCTTTATAATGGCGGGCAGATCCAAGTCCCGGTACAGGTATCCCAGATGAAACGTCCAAGTGGTCGCGCCGCCGATCAGCTCCGCTCGATCCGCATCACCCGCAACTACACCAAGCACGCCGAGGGATCGGTACTGGTCGAGTTCGGCGACACCAAGGTCGTCTGCACGGTCAGCGTCGAAAATGGTGTTCCCCGCTTCCTCAAGGGCAAGGGCCAGGGCTGGCTGACCGCCGAATACGGCATGCTGCCGCGCTCCACTGGCGAGCGTAACCAGCGCGAGGCCAGCCGTGGCAAGCAGGGTGGTCGCACCCTCGAGATCCAGCGCCTGATCGGTCGCTCGCTGCGCGCCGCCCTCGACATGAGCAAGCTGGGCGAGATCACCCTGTACGTCGACTGCGACGTGATCCAGGCCGACGGCGGCACCCGCACCGCCTCGATCACCGGCGCCATGGTCGCCCTGGTCGATGCCCTGCGCGTGGTCAAGAAGCGTGGCGGCCTCAAGGGCGGCGATCCGCTCAAGCACATGATCGCTGCCGTTTCGGTGGGCATGTACCAGGGCGAGGCGGTGCTCGACCTCGACTACCTGGAAGACTCGGCCGCCGAGACCGACCTGAACGTGGTCATGACCAGCGCCGGTGGCTTCATCGAAGTCCAGGGCACAGCCGAAGGTGCCCCGTTCCAGCCTGAAGAGCTCAACGCCATGCTGGCATTGGCGCAGAAAGGCATGACCGACCTGTTCGAGATGCAGAAAGCATCGCTGGCCGACTGATCTGTCAGCTCACGCCAGACACGAAAAAGCCGACGCGAAGTCGGCTTTTTCGTGTCTGGCCATGCTCAGATGGTCAGCGTCCAGTCGTAGTCCACGATCAGTGGCGCGTGCTGGGAGAAGCGCGGCTGGCGCGGCAACCGGGCACTGCGCACGAAGCGACGCAGGCCTGGCGTGAGCACCTGGTAGTCGAAGCGATAGCCCAGGTTGAGCATCTCGGCCTGCTCGTTGTCCGGCCACCAGCTGTACTGGTCGCCTTCACGGCTGACTTCGCGCAGGGCATCGACATAGCCCATGTCGCCGATGATCGCGTCCATCCAGGCACGCTCTGGCGGCAGGAAGCCCGGCGACTGCTGGCTGTCGCGCCAGTTCTTGATGTCGAGTTTCTGCTGCGCCACGTAAAGCGAGCCGCAGTAGATGTATTCGCGACGCTTGCGTCGCTGCTTGTCGAGGTACTTGGCGAAGTCGTCCATCAACTTGAACTTCTGGTTCAAGTCGTCATCGCCATTCATTCCCGATGGCAGCAGCAAGGTGGCGATGCTTACCTTGTCGAAATCGGCCTGCAGGTAACGCCCGTAGCGATCGGCTGTCTCGAAGCCCAGACCTGTGATGACTGCCTTGGGCTGCAACCGCGAATACAGCGCCACGCCCCCTTGGGCAGGCACTTCCGCGTCGCAGGCATAAAGGAAATAGCCATCTAGCTGAAAAGCTGGGTCGTCGAGTTCAAAGGCCGAGGCGCGGGTATCCTGAAGACAGATGACGTCGGCATTCTGGGCTTGCAGCCAGCTGAGCAATCCACGCTCGGCTGCAGCCTGAATGCCATTCACGTTCACACTGATGATCCGCATAAATGGCCCCAAAAATCACGTGCGTGTATGATACCCGAGCTCAACTCATTTAGCTAAATCCGTGGTATCCGGGACTTCTCATGCAGCCGTATCAGCGCGACTTCATTCGCTTTGCCATCGATCGCGGGGTTCTGCGCTTCGGTGAGTTCACCCTCAAGTCGGGGCGCACCAGCCCTTATTTCTTCAACGCCGGCCTGTTCAACAGCGGTTCGGCCCTGGCCCAGCTGGGGCGTTTCTATGCCGCGGCGATCGTCGACAGCAAGATCCCCTTCGACGTCCTGTTCGGCCCGGCCTACAAGGGTATTCCCCTGGCCGCCGCCACCGCCGTCGCCCTGGCCGAGCACCATGACCTCGACCTGCCGTGGTGCTTCAACCGCAAGGAAGCCAAGGCCCACGGCGAAGGCGGCAGCCTGGTGGGCGCGCCGCTGGAAGGCGACGTGCTGATCATCGACGACGTGATCACCGCCGGTACCGCGATCCGCGAGGTGATGCAGATCATCGCCGCCCAGCAGGCCAAGGCCGCGGGCGTACTGATCGCCTTGAACCGCGAGGAGCGCGGCAATCGCGAGTTGTCGGCGATCCAGGAAGTGGAACGTGACTTCGGCATCCCGGTGGTCAGCATCGTTTCCCTGACCCAGGTGCTGGAGTTCCTCGCCGATGATCCGCAGCTCAAGCAGCACCTGCCGGCGGTCGAGGCGTATCGGGCGCAGTACGGGATCTGATCCTGGCCTGGTCATGCAAAAGGCGACCTTCTCGGAAGGTTGCCTTTTTTCTGCCTTGTGAGAGCGGGTTCAGCCGCCAAAGGGCTGTTCAGGCTGTACTCAGTCGGTGCCGTACTTGGGCGACCGTGGCCCATAAAGGATGCCGCCGTTCGGGTAGGGCGCCAGCAACCGCGCACTGGTCATCCCTGCGATCGGGTAGCCGGCATCGTCCTGCACGCTGCTGATGATCTGGTTGATCGCCGCAGCGACCAGCATGCCGATCAGGCCACCCTGGTTCTGCTGGTTCTCCTGGCTGGAGGCCGTGGCACTGCCGGTCCACAGGGTGGTGCCGGTTTTCAGGTCGACCAGCTTGGCGTTGGCGGTGACGATGGTCGCGCTGCTGAGGATCATGTAGCGGGTGCCGTAGTCGGAAACCGTCACGTACAGGCCGGCGTCGGCGCCGAAGATTTCATGCAGCTTGGCGGTCGGCAGCTCGTGGATGTCGGCCGGGGTGGTCATGCCGTTCTGGCGGAAGGTTTCGTCCACCAGCGCGACCGGCATCACGTAGTAGCCGGCCTCGGCCAGCGGGTAGGTGACCTGCGAGAGCATGCTGTAGGTCGCCTTGACGTCCGGCGACTGATTCAGCGGCGGCAGGATCAGGATCGACTTCGGGCGGCTCTGCTTGTAGGCCGAGTAGTCGATGGTCTTGCGTTCGGCGCAGCCGGCGAACAGTGCCAGCACGCAGGCGCCGACGAGCAGTTGGGTCAGGCGCTTGATCACTGCTTGGCTCCTTTGCTGGCATTGTTCATCAGAAAGTCCATGTACGTCGCCGACTCGGGAAACAGCGCCTTCTCGGTGCGCAGTTGCTGGATCATCTGGTCATCCTTGCCCAGGCTCGAGTACAGCAGGCCCAGCTGTGCGTGATAGCCAGGCGGCACGGCGCCGTTCTTGGCCTTGATCTTTTCCAGGTCGCGCTCCAGCGCGATGACCTGTTGTTCTTTCGAGTCGCCCTTGAGGTAGCCGTAGACCTGGGGTTGGTAGCTTTCCCACTGATACAGGGTCTTGGGTCCGGCGCAGCCGGCCAGCAGGAGGCTGCCCAGCAGCAGCCCGGCGACGTTGCGCCAGGCCGGTGAGGTGATGGTCATCGAATGATCGTCCTTGTCGTAGGGGCGTTTACTGGGCCTGTGGTTTCCACTGGCCGCTCTCGACGGCGCCCACCAGCTTGTTCACCGCTTCGCGCATGGCGAGGTCGAGGACTTTGCCGTTGAGGGTCGAGTCGTAGCTGGCGGTGCCGCCGAAACCGATGATCTCGCGGTTGGAGAGCGCATACTCGCCCGCACCCTGGCTGGAGTAGACCACTTCCGAGGTGCTGATGTTGACGATGTTCAGGGCGACCTTGGCATAGGCGATCTGGGTCTTGCCGCGGCCGAGGATGCCGAACAGCTGGTGGTCGCCGATTTCCTTGCGGCCGAACTCGGTCACATCGCCGGTAACCACGAAGTCTGCGCCCTTCAGGCGCTGGGCCTGGCCCTTGATGGCGGCCTCCTGCTGGATCTCGCTCATATTGTCGCGATCGAGCACGCTGAAGCGGTTGGTCTGCTGCAGATGGGTGATCAGGATGGTCTTGGCCTGGCCGCCGAGGCGGTCGACGCCGTCGGAGAAGATCCCGCGCATGTAGCTGGAGCGGTTGTCGAACTTGCCTACGGCAATTGGTGCGCGCACGCCGCTGTACGGGCGGCTGATGCTTTCGACCTGTTGCACGGCAACAGCGGTGGATGTTTCGGTGGCGCAGCCGGCGATGGACCCGACAGCCAGGGCGGCTGCCAGCACGAGTCCTTGTGATGCGTATTTCACGCGTGTTCTCCAGATGGGTAATGGCATAGTGCAACTGGCGCGCATTCTGCCATATCTGGCGCAAAAAAATCGCCGGCAAGTCGGCTCCCGCAG
>JAQZAY010000225.1 GCA_029239415.1 Pseudomonas sp.
GGCCCTATCGCTGGCAAGCCAGCTCCCACCCAGACCTCTCCAGCCGCCGGTGTAGGCATGGCTGCGCAAGCAGCTTGTGGGAGCGGGCTTGCCCGCGATTGGCGGCGGCACCTCCTGACTGTAGAGAAACCGCCTGCCGACCCATCAGCGCAGGCCCTGCCTTCTTAACCCACCGTTTCCGGCAACGACCAATCGATCGGCTTCATGCCCCGCTGCTCGAGGAAGGCGTTGGTCCGGCTGAAATGCCCACAGCCGATGAACCCGCGGTAGGCCGACAGCGGCGAGGGGTGCACCGACTTGAGGATCAGGTGCTTGGTGCCGTCGATCAGCTTCTGCTTGCTCTGCGCATGCGCGCCCCACAGCAGGAACACCACGTGCTCGCACTGCTCGCTGACCACCTGGATGATCCGGTCGGTGAAGTACTCCCAGCCTTTCTTGGCATGGGACGCCGCGTTGCCGCGCTCGACCGTCATGGTGGTGTTGAGCAGCAACACGCCCTGGTCCGCCCAGCTCTGCAGGTAGCCGTGGTTCGGGATCGGCAGGTTCAGGTCGCGGTGCAGTTCCTTGAAGATGTTGACCAGCGACGGCGGCGTCGGCACGCCTGGCTGGACCGAGAAGCACAGCCCATGCGCCTGGTTGGGGCCGTGGTAAGGGTCCTGCCCGAGAATGACCACCTTGACCTGGTCCAGCGGCGTGGAGTTGAGCGCGTTGAAGATCAGCGGCCCCGGTGGGTAGATCTGCTTGCCTGCGGCATACTCGTGGCGCAGGAACTCACGCAACTGATGCATGTAGGGCTGGTCGAACTCGGCACGCAGCGCGGCTTTCCAGCTGGGTTCGAGCTTGATGCGATCGTCAAGCCATCGTGCCTTGTCAATCAGTCCGACCACGGCCAGGCGCGTTCGCTCCGACCAGCCATACTGGAGGCGGTCTTGAAGAGGGAACACCATGTCCATTCAGTGTGAAGTGCATACCGGCGCCTATGGCGCCCGCATTGGTATTGCGACGCTCGACGCGCCCAGGTCGCTCAATGCCTTGAACCTGCCGATGATCGAAACGCTCGACGAGCATCTGCGGGCCTGGGCCGAGGATCCGAAGGTGGCCTGCGTGCTGCTGCGCGGCAATGGCCCGAAGGCGTTCTGCGCCGGGGGCGACGTGCGCAGCCTGGTCCAGGCCTGCCGTGAGCAGCCCGGCAGCGCGCCACCGTTGGCTGCACGGTTCTTCGCCACCGAGTACCGGCTCGACCACCGCCTGCACACCTATCCCAAGCCCGTGCTCTGCTGGGGTCACGGGCACGTGCTCGGCGGTGGCATGGGCCTGCTGCAAGGGGCGTCCATCCGGATCGTCACGCCCAGCAGCCAGCTGGCGATGCCCGAGATCAGCATCGGCCTTTATCCGGACGTCGGTGCCAGCTGGTACCTGAGCCGTCTGCCCGGCCGTCTGGGCCTGTTCCTCGGCCTGACGGGCGCACCGATCAACGCCCGCGATGCCCTGGACCTGGGCCTGGCCGATCGCTTCCTCAACGACGCGCAGCAGGACGCGCTGATCGACGAGCTACTGCAGCTCGACTGGGACGAGCACGTCGACCTGCAGCTCAACAGCCTGCTCAAGGCCGAGCAGCGGTGCGCGGTCGATGCGCTGCCCGAGGCCCAGTGGCTACCGCGCCGGGCGCGGATCGATGCGCTGCTGGACGTCGCCGACCCCGTCGCGGCCTGGCAGGCCGTGTCGGCATTGCGCCACGACGCCGACCCCCTGCTGGCGGCTGCTGGTCAGCGGCTGCACGAAGGCTGTCCGCTGACGGCGCGCCTGGTCTGGGAGCAGCTCAGGCGCGCACGTCATCAATCGCTCGCCCAGGCGTTGCGCATGGAATACACCTTGAGCCTGAACTGTTGCCGCTACCCCGAATTCAGCGAAGGCGTTCGTGCACGCTTGCTGGAGAAGGACAACGCCCCGCGCTGGCACTGGCCCGACATCGCCCGTGTGCCGGACGCCGTGGTGGCGGCGCATTTCCAGGAGGACCGACAGGCCCCTCACCCGCTGGAAGATCTGGTCTGATCAGCGCTGCCAGCCGCGTGGCCCCCACCCTGGGGAATGCGCGCCCGGCACGCCACGCTGATCGAACGCACGCCGCTGCTCCTGGTAGCGGCGGTCGTACAGGCGACGATCCCGGTCACGACCGTAGTCGTGCCGGTGTCGCTGCCCGATGAACCGCCGGTCCTGCACGTCGCGGTCTCGCCAGTGCGGGTTCAGGCCGGGCGGCGGGTAGGGCACAAAGCGCGGTGGGCCGGCATGCCGGTGGTACGGCCTGGGTGGCACCGCGTAATACCCAGGGGGCGTCACCACCTGATAGCGTTCCACCTGATAATAGGTCGGATAGACAGGGCGGTCGGTGCTGTAGTACTGGGTAGTATAGGAACCGACGTAGGGTGTACATGCCGTGGTCAACAGCCCCAACCAGGCAATCAGCAGCAGTCGTCTGTACATGGCGGCCTCCCGGACCGCTGAGGATTCCGGCCAGCGACGCTGGCAGGCGCGATCGCCACACGGGGATCGACCCTGAATCAGACTGATGAACAGGCGTGCAGTGCCCTTTCTGCAATGAATTGAAACAAAGCTTTACACCACTCACATATTCGACTCATTTCGCCACGATCGCTCTAAACTGGCGCCACAGGCACACATCACAGGAAGATCATGCCGTCACGTTCCGTTCTGCTTTCGCAACGCTCGCTGATCTTCACGCTCTTGCTCTTGCTGGCCTGTGGCTTTCTCGCGACCTCCTTCCTGAGCTATTTCGCCTCACGCAGTGCGCTGCGCGACAACCTGCTGAACACCGAGCTGCCGCTGACCTCGGAGCGGGTGTACGCCGAGATCCAGAAGGACCTGGTGCATCCCATCCTGGTCGCCAAGATGATGGCGCGCGATACCTTTCTGCGCGACTGGATTCTCGAGGGCGAACAGGAGCCGCAGAGCATCACCCGTTACCTGGAAGAGATCGTCAGCGAACAGGCGACCTGCACGGCCTTTTTCGTCTCCGACCGCAGCCAGCGCTACTACCAGGCCAAGGGTGTGCTCAAGCAGGTCTCGCCCACGGCCTGGCGCGATGCCTGGTATTTCAGGCTCAAGAACGCCAAGACGCCCTACGAGATCAACGTCGACCTGGACATGGCCAACGGGGATGCGCTCACGGTGTTCGTCAACTACCGCGTGCTCGATTACCAGCAGCGCTTCATCGGTGCCGCCGGTGTCGGCCTGAGCGTCGACGCAGTGGTCGAGCTGATCGATGAGTACCAGCGACGCTATCAACGTTCGGTGTTCTTCACCGATGCGCAAGGGCGCGTGCTGCTGACCGGTTCCGAAGGCGGCCCCCATGGCCTGCGCGCCGGCCAGGCGCTGGACCGGCAATCGCCCTGGAAAACGCTGCTGGCCGACCGACCCATTCCCGATGAAGGCAGCCACGAATACCGCGATGCGGCCGGCCAGCGTCATTTCATGAACGTGCGCCTGATCCCTGAGCTGGACTGGTACCTGATGGTCGACAAGCGCGAGAACGGAGCCTTGGACCGCATCCGCCAGTCGCTGTACCTCAACCTGGCGATCTGCGCCATGATCACCCTGGTAGTGCTTTCGCTGCTGCATGCTATGCTCAAGCGCCACCAGCACGACACCGAAGCGCTGGCCGGCCTGGACAGCCTCACCGGCCTGTCGAACCGTCGCAGCTTCGACCGCACGGCAGGTCAGGCCCTGGACGATGCCCAGCGCGAGCACGAGCCCCTGGTCGCCCTGCTGATCGACCTGGACCACTTCAAGGCGCTCAACGACACCCATGGCCACCTGGCCGGTGATGAAGTGCTGCGCGAGTTCGCCCTGGTGCTGCGCAGCAGTCTGCGGCAGACGGACATCCTGTGCCGCTGGGGCGGTGAGGAGTTCATCGTGCTGCTGCGCGACGTCGAGCCGGCGCGGGCGTACGAGGTGGCCGAGAAGATCCGCCGTCGCACCGAACAGCTGGCCTTCGCCTTCACCGACCATCCGTTGCGCCTGACCACCAGCATCGGCTTGAGTTACCGGCGGCCCGACGATACCCTGCACAGCCTGATCAGCCGCGCCGACGACGCGCTCTATCAGGCCAAGCAGCGCGGACGCAACCGGGTCTGCGCCGAACCGAGCGACCCCTGACCCGACCATGACCGACACCCGACGCTGCCCTGCCTGCGCAAGCCTCAACGATTGCGCCCTGGCCAACCCGGCCAACGCCACGCAGGCCTGTTGGTGCTTCAACGTGAAGATCGACCCGGCTGCGCTTCAGGCCATCGCCGCCGACCTGCGCGACCGTGCCTGCCTGTGTCCACGCTGTGCACAAGGCCTCGATCCGGTGGTGGACGACGCGCCAGCGGCTTGACCCTTTCTTTTCCGCGATCGGACTGATCCATGCGCCTGGACCGTTTCCTCGGCAACCTGCCGTGCTTCAACCGCCAGCAGGTGCGCCTGTCGCTGGCCCAGCGTCGCGTGCGCGTCAACGGCCACGCGGTCGACGATCCCCGCCATGACGTCAGCGTCTTCGACCGGATCGAAGTCGATGCGCGCGTGGTACAGGCCGGCGAGCCGGCGCGGTACTGGATGCTGCACAAGCCGGCAGGCTGCGTCAGCGCCACCACCGACCCGGATCACCGTACCGTGATCGACCTGCTGCCAGCCGACGTGGGCCATGGCCTGCACATCGCCGGTCGGCTCGACTACAACACCACCGGGCTGATGATCCTGACCAACGACGGGCAGTGGTCACGCCGTCTGACCCAACCGGTCACCAAGCTGCCGAAGGTGTACCGGGTCGAGACGCAGGACGAGATCACCGCACAGTATGCAGCGCAGTTCCGCCAAGGCATCTACTTCGCCTTCGAGGACCTCACCACCCTCCCCGCCGAGCTGGTCGTGCTGGGCCCGCGCCTGGCCCGGCTGAGCATCGTCGAGGGGCGTTATCATCAGGTGAAACGGATGTTCGGCTACTTCGACAACAAGGTGATCGGGCTGCACCGGGAGCGGATGGGGGGTATCGTGCTGGATGAACGGCTGGCGCCGGGGGAGTACCGGGCCTTGACTGCAGCGGAGATCGCGCTGGTCTGAAACGCGGTGATTTCAGTTTTTTTGAGTCCCAGGCTTCTCATCAAGCACAGGTTCTGGTAAAACGTTCAGCTCCGAAGCGGGTGCTGGTCATAACCAGGCGGCATAAGGCAAGACGCGGCGGATCGCTCGACACGCGGGTATAGTTTAGTGGCAAAACGAAAGCTTCCCAAGCTTTAGTTGAGGGTTCGATTCCCTCTACCCGCTCCATATCTCCCCTCCCTCCGAAAAACGCCGAAAACGTCCGTCGAGCTTCCCAAGCCGGCGAAGACGAACGGTTTCACCTGATTCGATTCCATCGGCCTTTGGCGACATCGTTAGCGTTTTAGAACACAGCTGCCTGATTCTTAGCGTTTTTGAGTCCTCGTTAAAGGATTTCATCACGTAGGCCGTTTTCAAGAGCCTTGCTGCACAGCCCGACATCGCACTGACGCAATTCTTTACGCGTCCGCTTCATGACCGGCGCAAGGTGCATGAACCGTGCAGCGGTCATCTTTGCATCACATATGGATACACGATGCCCTTGGCGCATCGCTTGACCGACGTTTTGATGACAATCATTATCATTAACTGATCATCGGTCCAGGTCATCCCCCGTGATTCAGTCCCGCTTCAATACCTTCTTCCTCACCCACCGCACGCCCCTGCTGCGCACCCTGCAGCGCCTGGTCGACAGCCCCAGCACCGCCGAGGACCTGCTTCAGGAGACCTACCTGCGCGTGGCCCGGGCTCTGCGCGAACGCCCTGTCGAGCACCTGGAACCCTTCGTGTTCCAGGTGGCACGCAACCTGGCGCTGGATCATCTGCGGGCGCGCAGGCTGCAGAGGCGTACGCTGCTCGACGACGTGCCCGAACGGGTGTTGCACAACGTGCCCGCACCGATCGGCACCTGTGAGGAGACCGCCCATGCCGAGCAGCTGCTGCGACGCCTGGGCACGCGCCTGACGCTGACCCCGCGTCAGCGGCGCATCTTCACACTCAGCCGCCTCCAAGGCGCCAGCTACCTGGAGATCGCTGCGCGCTTGCAGGTCTCGCCCAGCACCGTGCAGAAGGAGCTGAAGCTGATCAAAGGCCTCTGCCAGGAGGTCGCCGGGCGCTGGCGGTAGGTGTTGGAGACAGTGGCCATGGCGAGGCCGCCCCCACCGATCCGAGCAGGCGCCCTGCGGGTGATCGCTTCATCCTGTTGGCACACCTTGCCGACCGCGATACGCATGGGTCGGGGCTTCGACGGTTTTTTTACGCGATTCCACAGGCTCATGCGTCTTGTTATAGCCAATGCAACTGATTTCCATTCATTCACGGGATCGGTCACTGCCTCTAACGATTCGCGCGACAGGGAGCGCCTCGATGTTCACAGGTCCACTTCACCCCTCCACGACTCCACGCCGCCTGAGCCAGCTGTCCTTGTTGACACTGGCGATGCTGACCAGTGGTCTCTACGGCCCCGCCGTCATGGCCGAGCCGCGCGCCCAGGCAAGCCCGTCCTCCGCCGACCCGACTGCGTTCACCCTCGATCAACGCCCTCTGGTCTCGGCGCTCGAGGCTTTCATGCAGGTCACAGGCTGGCAGGTCGATTATCCGGCGGCGCTGGTGGCCGACGTGTCGTCGCCAGGCGTACACGGCACCTTGCCGGCCGAGCAGGCGTTGCAGCGCCTGCTGCAAGGCACCGGGCTGCGCTTCCGGCAACTCAGCCACGGCCATGTGGTGCTCGAGCGCAAACAGGCCGACTCCGTCATCGCTTTGCAACAGCTGACCGTCAGCGCCACGCGCACGCCACAGGACGTCGCCTCGGTACCGAGCACGGTCAGCGTGCAGACCCGCGAGCAGCTGGACCGGCAGAACGTCAACGACATCAAGCAACTGGTGCGCCATGAGCCAGGCGTCGTCGTCGGTGGTGTCGGCCAGCGCAGCGGTCTGAACGGCTACAACATCCGTGGCATCGACGGTGAGCGGATCCTCACGCAAATCGATGGCGTGACGGTTCCCGACGGTTTCTTCTACGGGCCTTACGCGCAAACCCAACGCAACTACGTCGACCCGGAGATCGTCAAGCGTGTCGAGATCCTGCGCGGGCCGGCTTCGGTGC
>JAQZAY010000226.1 GCA_029239415.1 Pseudomonas sp.
AGCAGCTCGACAGCTGCGGGCGCAGGGTGCCGGCGTTGAACAGGGTCGGGGTCGAGGCCATGTAGTCGAAGGACGACAACAGGTTGTAGAACTCGATCGCGCGGGCTTCCTTGTCTTTCTCCTCCAGCGCCAGGCCCATGGCCACGCGCATGAAGAACACCTGCGGCAGCTCGAAGCGCACGCCATCCTTGTGGATGAAATAGCGATCGTACAGGGTCTGCAGGCCCAGGTAGGTGAACTGCTGGTCGCGCTCGTGGTTGATCGCCTGGCCCAGTTTCTCCAGGTCGAAGTCGGCCAGGGCAGGGTTGAGCAGCTCGAACTCGATACCCTTGGCGATGTAGGCTGGCAGGGCCTTGGCGTACAGCTCGGCCATCTCGTGGTGGGTGGCGCTGTCGGCCACGCCCAGGAAGCCCAGGCCTTCGGCACGCAGGGTGTCCATCAGCAGGCGGGCGGTGACGAACGAGTAGTTCGGCTCGCGCTCGACCAGGGTACGCGCGGTCATCACCAGGGCGGTGTTGACGTCCTTGAGGGCGACGCCGTCGTACAGGTTCTTCAGGGTTTCACGCTGGATCAGCTCGCCATCGACCTCGGCCAGGCCTTCGCAGGCTTCGCTGATGATGGTGTTCAGGCGCGCCATGTCCAGCGGCGCCAGGCTGCCGTCGGCCAGGGTGATGCGGATGCTCGGGTGCGGCTCGACCACCGAGCCTGCGTTGTTGCGGGTCGCACGCTCCTTGGCGCGCTGGTCGCGGTAGATCACGTAGTCGCGGGCGACTTTCTGCTCGCCGGCGCGCATCAGGGCCAGTTCGACCTGGTCCTGGATTTCTTCGATGTGGATGGTGCCACCCGATGGCATGCGACGCTTGAAGGTCGCGGTGACCTGCTCGGTCAGGCGCGCGACGGTGTCGTGGATGCGCGACGAGGCGGCGGCGGTGCCGCCCTCAACTGCGAGGAACGCCTTGGTGATGGCTACGGTGATCTTGTCGTCGGTGTAGGCGACGACAGTGCCATTGCGCTTGATGACGCGCAGTTGGCCCGGAGCGGTCGCGGCCAGATCCTGGTTCGAATCGGAGGCCTGTTGCACCTTGGCCTGCGCGTTCTCGCGAGTTGTGTCGGTTTGCATGGGGGTGTGTCTCCACATTCTCAATGTTTGTTCAGGCGCCTTGTGGGCGCCCCCGTTCTGTCACTCGTTCGACCACCCATGTGGGGACGCGCGACAAACGCGCGCACATCCGCCTGGGCGGGTGTATCGACTTCGGGACAGAACAGGGAAAAAAGGGCAATAACTTATCGTTCCCTGGCTGTCTCAGGGCTTGAGTTTGGTGCCGGACTTGTGCTTGCGAAATTCTGGCAAACCCCAACATGTAGTGGTTTGCTGCGCTGGGGATACAAGATAATGCGGTCTGGGGACCTTTGCAAGGCGACCCGTTGTGGATAACTTGTGGGTAGTTTGTGAGTGATTTGCGCCCCGCCTCTGTAGGCCTTGTCCCTAGCGCGTTGCAGCATATTTCTTCTTCCGAAGCCTTCCCGGACTTTTTTTCGGGCGCGCAAGGTATCACGAAATTTGCCTTTGTCGAGGCCGACGCGGGACGTAGTATCCGAACCCGGGTGCCTTCGTAAAAGGCATGCCCCATGCACACAACAACTCACAGGAGATGGTCGGTGGAGCAGCCTGGCAACCACATATTGATCGTCGAGGACGACCAGCGCCTGGCCGAGCTCACGGCCGAGTACCTGCAGGCCAACGGCTTCGAGGTGGCGGTGGAGGGCGATGGCGCCCGCGCGGCCCGGCGCATCATCGACAGCCAGCCGGACTTGGTGATCCTCGACCTGATGTTGCCGGGCGAAGACGGCCTGAGCATCTGCCGCAAAGTGCGTGGCCAGTACCCTGGACCCATCCTGATGCTCACTGCCCGCACCGACGACCTGGACCAGGTGCAGGGCCTGGACCTGGGCGCCGACGACTATGTGTGCAAGCCTGTGCGCCCGCGCCTGCTGCTGGCGCGTATCCAGGCCCTGCTGCGACGCAGCGAGACGCCGGAGGGCAAGCGCCAGCAGCTGCAGTTTGGCGCGCTGCGCATCGACAATGGCCTGCGCGAGGCCTGGCTGCACGGGCAGGGCATCGAGCTGACCAGCGCCGAATTCGACCTGCTGTGGCTACTGGCGATCAACGCCGGGCGGGTGCTGTCGCGCGAGCAGATCTTCAATGCCCTGCGCGGCGTCGGCTATGACGGCCAGGACCGCTCCATCGATGTGCGCATCTCGCGTATCCGCCCCAGGATCGGCGACGACCCGGTCCATCCGCGCCTGATCAAGACCCTTCGCGGCAAGGGCTACCTGTTTGTCGCCAACGCGGCCGGTACGCCGGAGGACATGCCGCGCCCATGAACTCGATCTTCCTGCGCATCTACGGTGGCATGCTGGGCGTACTGGTGCTGGTGGCCGTGCTCGGCGTGCTGAGCCTGCATCTGGTCAACGAAGTGCGCGCCGGCCAGCACCGCGAGCGCCTGGCCCAGGGCACGTTCAGCCTGATGGCCGACAACCTGGCCTTGCAGAACGAGGTGGAGCGCAAGCGTTCGCTGGTGATCTGGGAGCGCCTGATGGGCATCCCCCTTGACCTGCAGACACTGTCGGCGACGCCCCTGGATGCCAGCCAGCGGGCGCGCCTGGCGCGGGGGCTGGTGGTGGTGCAGGAGATCGGCCCGCACGCGGCGCGGGTGCTGCGCCAGGTCGCGCAGCAGGACGTGCTTCTGGTGGGGGAGGTGCAGCAGGTCAGCGAGCAGTTGGCCCGTGCCACCCTTTACCTGCTGGCCGATGAGCTGGTGCGCTATCCGGTCACGGAGCAGCGCCAGCGGCTGCTCGAGCTCAAGCAGAGCAAGGGCTTCGGCTTCGAGCTGGCCCTGCAGCGGCTCGAGCGCGCCGGTCTCGACGATGACCAGCGACGCCGGGTCGAGGAGGGTGACACGGTGATGGCCCTGGGCAAGGACGGCGATTCGGTCCGGGTATTCTCCGGGCTTTCCGGTTCCCCCTGGGTGCTGGAGATCGGCCCGCTGTACCAGATGAACCTCTATCCACCGCAGTTGCTGATCCTGATCACCTGCCTCGGGCTGTGCCTGATCGGGCTGGTGGTCTACCTGCTGGTGCGCCAGCTCGAGCGACGCCTGTCGGGCCTCGAAGTGGCCGCCACGCGGATCGCCCAGGGCAGCCTGGACACGCGAGTGCCGGCCGATGACGCCGATTCGGTGGGGCGCCTGGCCGCGGCCTTCAACGGCATGGCCGAGCACCTGCAGCGTTCATTGGGCATGCAGCGCGAACTGGTGCGGGCGGTGTCCCATGAACTGCGCACGCCGGTGGCGCGCCTGCGCTTCGGCCTGGAGATGATCGAGACCGCCAGCACGGAGCAGGCCCGGGGGAAATACCTGGCCGGCATGGACAGCGACATCCAGGACCTGGACAGGCTGGTCGACGAGATGCTCACCTATGCCCGCCTGGAGCAAGGCGCCCCGGCGCTGTCGTTCCAGGCAATGGACCTGGACGCCCTGTTCGAGCGGGTGATCGCCGAACTGGCGCCCCTGCGCGCCGGGGTGACGGTCAGCCGCGGCGCCTGTCATGCGCCTGAGGGGCAGGGTGCCTGGGTCGAGGCCGAGCCGCGCTACCTGCACCGGGCAGTGCAGAACCTGGTGAGCAACGCAATGCGCCATGCCGAGTCCCGGGTCAGCCTCAGCTATCACTTGGGGCAACAGCAATACCGCATCGATGTGGAAGATGATGGCCCTGGAGTGCCCGAGCACGCCTGGGACCGGATCTTCACACCCTTCACTCGTCTCGATGACAGTCGCACCCGCGCCTCTGGCGGGCATGGGCTGGGCTTGTCGATCGTGCGGCGGATCATCTACTGGCACGCCGGCCGCGCGCTGGTCGGGCGCAGCGAGCAGTTGGGCGGCGCCTGCTTCAGCCTGAGCTGGCCGCGTTCGCCAGACCCTAGACGCTGACCAGGCTCAGCAGCTGGTCGCCCTGCACGCTGAACTGGCCCTCGACCTCCTGGCCGTGACGCCATTCTGGCGACAGGTCGGTGAGCAGGCGCAGGCGGGCATGGCCGTCGAGGGACCATTCCAGCACCTCGGCGTGCTCGAAATAGAAGCGCTGGCGGGTCAGCGGATAAAGCGTCTTGAACAGGCTCTCCTTGAGCGAGAACGTCAGCGTCACGGTCAGGCCCAGGCGCTCGGGCGACAGGCGTTGCAGTTCAGCCTCGGTGAGGATCTCGCTGGCCAGGCGCCCGGCACGTTCATCGTTGATCAGTGTTTCCTGGTCCAGCCCGATCCCCCTGCAAGCGTCCCCGGCGGCCACCACCGCTGCGGCCCAGCCCTTGCCGTGGGTGATCGAGCCGTGGATGCCCGGCGGCCAGATGGGCGCGCGGTCCTCGTGGGTGCCTGGCACATAGTCGCGTCCGTCCAGGCGCAGCAGCGCCGCCCGCGCGCAGACCCGCCCCGCCAGGTACTCGGCCTGGCGCTTGGCCACGGAGCGTTGCAGGCTGGTGGTCTGCTCGACCTGTGCGCGCTGGAAGTCATCGGCGCCGAGGCGCTTGGCGTCGAAGCCGCAGCTGACCAGGATCGCGCCTGGCAATGGCTGTGGCAGGGGCCAGTGGTGCTGGAGAGGGTCGCAGCAGGAGGGGAGTCTGTTCATGGCGGCCATTGTGCCAGAAACGCCTCCCCTGGATTCAATGCCGCAATGCCGTCCGCCCCCTGTGAGAGAGGCTGATCAGTCGAACAGTTTCTTGAGAAACGCCTGCATGTCCGCCCATGAGCTTTCATCCGCCGTCTTGCTATAGGCGATGTCCGGCCCGCCGCGGCTGTCATGCCCGGCATGCCCCAGGCGGTCCGCGTCAGGGTTGCTGAACCCATGCTTGGCCCCCGGGATGCTGACGAATTCGAAGCTCGCCCCCGCGGAGTCCATCTCCTTCTTGAACGCCACGACCTGTTGCTCGGTGACCATGCTGTCGGCCGCGCCGTGCTCGACCAGTACCTTGGCCTTGACGCTGCCAGGCGTTGCCGGGGTCTGGGTCACCAGCGCGCCGTGGAAACTGACCACCCCGGCCAGGGATTCGCCGCGGCGGGCGGCATCGAGCACGACCTTGCCGCCGAAGCAGTAGCCGATCGCAGCCAGCTTGTCGGCATCGGTGCGTGGCTGGATCCTGAGCAGATCGAGCCCCGCGTTGAAGCGCTTGGCGGCCGCTCCGGGATCCTTCAGCGCGGCGCTGCTGAAAGCCTTGGCGTCCTGCGGGTGCTCGGTGTGCTTGCCGTCGCCATACATGTCGATGGCCAGGGCGCTGTAGCCGAGCGCGGCAAGGTCGCGGGCGCGGCGCTTGGCGTAGTCGTTGAGCCCCCACCATTCATGCACCACGACGATGCCAGGGCGTTTGCCTTCGAGCGCGTCGTCATAGGCGTAGTAGCCGATCAGCCGTTGGCCATCGGCATCCTGATAGGGGATCTCGCGGGTCTGCACCGCCGCTTGGGCGAGTGCGGCGCTGCACAGCAGGGCCAGGGCAAGCATGGAACGCATGGAAGGCTCCTTGATTCGGGTCGAGGCGGTTGTTCAGCCGAGGTTCAGCCAGGGTTCAGCAGCGGTTCAGGACTCGCTGCTTACTCTAGCTTCCACAGTCAACCCCCGCATCCAACCGGAGCAAATACCATGAAAACCTTCAATACCCTGATGATCGCCATGGCCGTCAGCGCCGCCAGCTTCACCACCGCCCAGGCCGCCGACAGCACGTTCGCCAGCCTCACCTACGGCCAGACCAGCGACAAGATACGCAAGTCGGGCCTGCTCCAGCGCAACACCGGCCACCTCAATACCGACGGCATCCTCCACAAGGACGACACCTGGGGCGTGCGCCTGGGCCAGATGAACGACCAGGGTCGCTACTACCTCACCTATGACAACACCTCCAGCGACCACAGCGGCCTCAGGCTACGCCAGGAAAACCTGCTCGGCAGCTATGACCTGTTCTACCCGGTCGGCAGCAGCACCCGTCTGTTCGGCGGCGCCAGCGCCGGCCTGACCAAGCTCAGCCAGGAGTCTTCGGGCTACAGCCGCGACACCGACATCGGCTATGCCGTTGGCTTGCAGGGCGGGGTGGTCCAGCAGTTGACCGACAACGCTTCGGTCGAGCTGGGTTACCGCTACCTGCGCAGCAACGCGGCCACCGAGCTCGCCGAGCATGGCGGCCCGAAGACCGGCACCCTGCGCCTGACCAGCAGCGCGCAGACCTATCTCTCGGCCAACTACGCCTTCTGAGCCACCCCCTGTCGAACCGGCCCTGCCCCGCGCCAGG
>JAQZAY010000227.1 GCA_029239415.1 Pseudomonas sp.
TCGTCTGCCTGCAGCTCGAACACTTCGCTGATATCGGCGCGCCGCGGCACCAGGATGAACCAGGGGTAGTTGGCATCCTTGCTCAGCAGCAGGCGGCACAACGGAAAATCCCCCAGGACGACGGTGTCCTGCTGAAGCCGTGAATCCAGAGCAAACACGTTCAAACCTCCTCGAAGAGCATGGCGGCCCACGCGATGCGGGCACAGGTGCCAAGGATACCTGCGTTGGCGTGCAAGAGCATCGTGCGGCTTGCCCTGGCATTGCTGTGCACGCTTTTGCACCTGGGAAAACCGCCTTGGCGCGCCAAGCGGTAACACAGCGCTACTTTTCGCACCAAAAGGAAGCTTGATGGGTGCCCACCCCCTGCCCGGCGATGTACAAAATACTCAGGTTGAACAGTCACCGGTAACGTATTGACTGAAAAGGCAGCCTGCATCGCAGGCTCATGCCGCAGGCTTGGCATACCACCCAGGCTGGACCTCCCCTAGCATTTACGGTGCCTGGCCTTGGTCGCCCTGGCCGAATGTGAAAATTTCATCAACGAATCATCACTTTGAGCACGCTTGTTGCATTTGCCTCATCAGGGTCGGCATGACACCGCAAGGGCAGACGAACGCAGCATGGAAATAAAGTTCCCTGAAGCATCATTTGCCCATATCGCCAGCGTCAGCCAGCGTGATATACATTTTCGCCGACATAACAAGAAAGAGCTGCCCCATATAACTAGAACGCTTGGGTGCGGCGGTACTCTTCCTAAAAACCCAAAGGAGCAAATCACGATGCGCGTGATGAAGTGGAGCATGATCGCCCTGGCCGTTGCGGCGGGGACTTCGCAGTTGGCTGTTGCCTCCTCGCAGGATGAGGCCAAGGGGTTCGTCGAAGACAGCCAGTTGAATGTAAAACTGCGCAACCTGTACTTCAGCCGTGACTTCCGCAACAACCCGAACACCGACCAGAGCCGTCGCGCCGAATGGGGCCAGGGCTTCCTCGGCACCTTCGAGTCCGGCTTCACCCAGGGCACGATCGGTGTCGGCGTCGATGCCATCGGCATGCTCGGCATCAAGCTCGACGGTGGGCGGGGCACCACCAACACCGGCCTGTTCCCGGTCGGTTCCGACGGTCGTCCCGAGGACGACTACTCCAAGGCCGGCGCGGCAGTGAAGTTCCGCGTTTCCGATACCGTCCTGAAGGTCGGCGACCAGTTCACCGCGCTGCCGGTGTTCGCCACCGACGACAGCCGCCTGCTGCCAGAAATGGCCCAGGGCGCGCTCATCACCAGCAGCGAGATCAAGGGCCTGACCCTGCACGCTGGCCGCTTCACCAGCCTGACCGCGCAAGAGCAGACCAACCGCGACAGCTTCCGCCTGAAGGAAGCCGACGTCGTCGGTGGTACCTATGCCTTCACCGACAGCCTGAGCACCAGCCTCTACTACTCCAAGGTCGAAGACTACTGGCGCAAGGTCTACGCCAACATCAACTGGGCACTGCCGATCTCCGACACGCAAGGCCTGGTGTTCGACTTCAACGCGTACAACACCAAGAGCGATGGCGCCGACCTCGTCCGTGCCTACGACGGCGACAAGCTGGACAACACCATCTTCAGCCTCTCGGCCGCCTGGAACATCGGCGCGCACACCTTCACCATCGCCGGCCAGCGCGTGACCGGTGACGGCGACTACGCCTATGGCGTGGACGGTGGTGGCTCGGTGTACGTGGCCAACTCCATCGCCCGCTCCGACTTCAACGCCGAGGACGAGCGCTCCTGGCAGGTCCGCTACGACCTGAACTTCGCCGAGTACGGCATCCCGGGCCTGAGCTTCATGACCCGTTACGTGCGCGGTACCGGTGCCAACGTCGAGGGCACCGACAACGGCAAGGAATGGGAACGCGACATCGACATCAAGTACGTCCTGCAGGACGGCCCGGCCAAGGACCTGAGCTTCCGTGTCCGCCAGGCCACCTACCGCTCCTCCGACGGCGTCTACTACGGCTCCCCTTCCCTGGACGAGCTGCGCCTGATCGTCGAGTACCCGCTGAGCATCCTGTAAGCCCTGGCTTGCAATGCCCCGCACTGAAAAGCCCGGCAGCGATGCCGGGCTTTTTCTTGGCTGACAAGCACGGCGCCCTGGGGCATCCTGTACGCCTTCGACTCGCCCCCGTACAATGCGGGGTCAATCAATGTCTTACGCAACCGACAACGGCCCAACATGCGCACCAGTCAATATTTGCTCGCCACCCAGAAAGAAACCCCTGCCGATGCAGTGGTCACCAGCCACCAGCTCATGCTGCGCGCCGGCATGATCCGCAAACTGGCTTCCGGCCTCTACACCTGGCTGCCGATGGGCCTGCGGGTGATGCGCAAGGTCGAGACCGTGGTGCGCGAGGAAATGAACGCCGCTGGCGCCCTGGAAGTGCTGATGCCGAGCATCCAGCCCGCCGAGCTGTGGCAGGAGTCCGGTCGCTGGGAGCAGTACGGCCCCGAGCTGCTGCGCCTGAAGGACCGCCATGGCCGCGACTTCTGCGTGGGCCCGACCCATGAAGAAGTCATCACCGACATGGCCCGCAACGAGCTGTCGAGCTACAAGCAGCTGCCGTTGAACATGTACCAGATCCAGACCAAGTTCCGCGACGAGATCCGTCCGCGCTTCGGCCTGATGCGTGGCCGCGAGTTCATCATGAAGGACGCCTACTCCTTCCATGCCGACCAGGCTTCCCTGCAGGAAACCTACGACCGCATGCACCAGGCCTACACCAACATCTTCACCCGCCTGGGGCTGGACTTCCGCCCCGTGCAGGCCGATACCGGCTCGATCGGCGGCAGCTACTCCCACGAGTTCCACGTGCTGGCCGAGTCCGGCGAAGACGACGTGATCTTCAGCGACAGCTCCGACTACGCGGCCAACATCGAGAAGGCCGAGGCCATCCCACGCGAAACCGTGCGCCCGGCCCCTGCCGAGGAGCTGCGCCTGGTCGACACCCCGGAGGCCAAGACCATCGCCCAGCTGGTCGACAACCACGGCCTGTCGATCGAGAAGACCGTCAAGACCCTGATCGTGCGCGGCGCCGAGGAAGGCAAGCTGATCGCCCTGATCGTGCGCGGCGACCATGAGCTCAACGAAATCAAGGCCGCCAACCTGGAGCAAGTGGCAAGCCCCCTGGTCATGGCCACCGATGCCGACCTGCGTGCCGCCATCGGCGCCGGTGCAGGCTCCCTGGGCCCGATGAACCTGCCGCTCGAATGCATCATCGACCGTTCTGTGGCCCTGATGAGCGACTTCGCCATCGGCGCCAACATCGACGACAAGCACTACTTCGGCGTGAACTGGGAACGCGACCTGCCGGTCCCTCAGGTCGCCGACCTGCGCAACGTGGTCGCTGGCGACCCGAGCCCGGATGGCCAGGGCACCCTGGTGATCAAGCGCGGCATCGAGGTCGGGCACATCTTCCAGCTCGGCACCAAGTACAGCGAGGCGCTCAAGTGCCAGGTGCTGGGCGAGAACGGCAAGCCGGTGGTCCTGTCCATGGGTTGCTACGGCATCGGCGTGTCCCGGGTGGTCGCCGCTGCCATCGAGCAGAGCCACGACGACAAGGGCATCATCTGGAGCGACAACCTGGCGCCCTTCCAGATCGCCCTGGTACCGCTGCGCTACGAAACCGAAGTGGTCCGCGAGGCGACCGACAAGCTCTACGCCGAACTCACCGCCGCAGGCTTCGAAGTGCTGCTCGATGACCGCGACAAGAAGACCAGCCCGGGTATCAAGTTCGCCGACATGGAGCTGATCGGTATTCCACACCGCATCGTGGTCAGCGACCGCGGCCTGGCCGACGGCAACCTGGAATACAAGCACCGCACCGAACAGGATGCACAGTCCCTGCCCGTGGCCGAGGTCCTGTCGTTCCTGCAATCCCGTATCCGTCGCTGATAGCCAATGCGCGAGTGATCATGTCCAAGCGAAGTACCTTCCCCCTTGGGGGCGCCGCGCTTTGCGGCGCCCTGCTCGTCAGCGGCTGCGCCAACCAGATGTCCCAGCGCAGCGAACATGAGGAGCGCGTCGAGCGCAAGCTGCTCGCCCACAGTCTGCAGATCGATGTCGGGGAGCCGAAGGTGCTTGAGCTGCCCCAGCGGCGCGTGCGCATCCACGAGCAGAAGCGCTTCGAGGTGACCGAGCTCGAGGTCACCCGGCGCTACGATCGCTACACCCCTTACCAACCCTGGCGGGAGATCTACGAGATCCCGTTGGGCGCGGTAGCGGTGGTGGCCGGGGTCGGCGCCAACGTGGTGAACATCTTCGCCCTGGGCAACCTGCCGCAAAGCGTCACCCACGACTGGCTGGGCTACGGCCTGGCGGGGCTCAACCCGTTCATGAACGTGCAGTCCAACGGCCGCGCCCAGCAGAACCTGGCGGGCATCGACGAAGTGCAGAAGGACAAGCGCCAGGAGTACACCAGCCTGCCGTGGAGTGAACGCATCGTCGAGGTCAAGGCCGGCAAGCTGACTCACGAACTGACCACCGACGACAAGGGCGTGCTTCGCCTGAACCTGCTGGATGCCCCGTTCTCGGAGCAGAACCTCAATAATGTCGGCACCTTGCACCTGCAGGTCGTCGACGAGGACAACGGGGTTCGCGCCGACGCCAGCCTGCTGGTCAGCCGCGACTTGCGCGGCAAGCTGGTCGAAGCCCACGACCTGATCTTCGATGACCTCGAGGACGACGAGGTGGGCCAGTGGGTACACCGGGTCAAGCGTCTTTCCGAGCTTGGCCTCGAGGAAGAAGCGAGCGAACTGGAGCAGAGCCTGGTAGAACTCACCCGCAATGATCCGGAGCTGCAGCAGGAATTTCTCCAGGCATTGACCCAGAATGCCGGTCGCCTGGTCGCCGATCCTGGCGCAAGATGATGTCCCTGGCCGGTGTCGTCCTGATGCCGGCCTGTTCTCAGGTGTTGTCGAACAGCTCCAATTGTTCGAGGGCACCGCGCAAGTCGAGCAGACGCACCCCTACCCCCAGCAATCGCACCGGCTTGTCGCCGCGGGCGTAGGCCTGGCTGAGCAATTGTCGATAGCTGTCCAGGTCGCGCCCTGCCCCGGACTGCTCCAGGGTGGTCTGGCTGAAATCGTGGAACTTGACCTTGACGAAGGGTTTGCCTGCCCGGTAACTGCTGTCCATCCGGCCCACGCGCTCATTCAACGTAAGCAACAGCTCGGGCAGCTTTTCCAGGCAACTGGGCAGGTCAGGCAGGTCGGTGTCATAGGTGTTCTCGACGCTGACCGACTGGCGCCGGCTGTCGTTGTGCACCACCCGCTCGTCGATCCCGCGGGCGAGCCCCCACAGACGCTCCCCGAAGCTGCCGAACTCGCGCACCAGTGAGAGCCTTGGCCACTCGCGCAGTTCCAGGCACGTGGTGATGCCCAGGCGCGCCAGCTTTTCCGCCGTGACCTTGCCCACGCCATGCAGCTTGGCCACGGGCAGTTCCGCCACGAACGCCTCCACTTGCGCCGGCGTGATCACGAACAGCCCGTTGGGCTTGCGCCAGTCGCTGGCGATCTTGGCGAGAAACTTGTTGGGCGCCACCCCGGCCGACACGGTGATGTGCAGGGTGCGCGCAACCCGCCGGCGAATGTCCTCGGCAATCCGCGTCGCGCTGCCGGCAAACCACTGGCTGTCGGTCACGTCCAGGTAGGCCTCGTCCAGCGACAGCGGCTCGATCAGGTCGGTGTAGTCGCGAAAGATCGCCTGGATTTCGCGCGAGGCTTCCTTGTAGGCATCGAAACGCGGCTTGACGATCAGCAGGTCGGGGCACAGCTTGAGCGCATGCCGGGACGACATGGCCGAGCGCACGCCGTACGCCCGCGCCTCGTAGTTGCAGGTGGCGATCACCCCGCGACGCTCGGCCGCGCCGCCCACGGCCATGGGGCGACCGGCAAGACGCGGGTCGTCGCGCATCTCGATCGCGGCATAGAAACAGTCGCAATCGATATGGATGATCTTGCGCAAGGACATGGATGACCGTCATTACTGTAAATTCATACAGATAGTATCTTATTCGAACACTCGAACCGCTTCCACTGGGCGCAAACCGGCCCGTCGGCCCGCAACTGGCGCCACGTCTGGCGCGCGGGCCAGCGCGAGACGCTAAGAGATTGAACAAAAAAGGTTTTCCTGTCGAAAAGGGTTGACACGCCAGCGGAAATCCGTAGAATTCGATCTCACAGGCGCGGGATGGAGCAGCCTGGTAGCTCGTCGGGCTCATAACCCGAAGGTCGTCGGTTCAAATCCGGCTCCCGCAACCAGAT
>JAQZAY010000228.1 GCA_029239415.1 Pseudomonas sp.
GGGGTTTACAAAATCGACATCCAGCAGGGCAATGTCGTTACACAAGACATGATAGACCAATTGCGCCCGGGAATGACCCGACGGCAAGTAAGGTTTATCATGGGCAACCCCCTGATCCAGGATACCTTCAACACCAACCGCTGGGATTACCTCTATACCCTGCAGCCAGGTGGCGGCCAACGCCAGCAAGAGCGCATGAGCGTGATCTTCGACGACAACGACCAGCTGGCCAGCCTGTCCGGCGACTTCATGCCGGGCGTGAGCCGCGACCAGGAAATCCTCGGCGGCAGCGGCGATACCACCGTCACGCCGGGCACCACGCCTGCCCAGCAGCCTGAAGAAGCGCCGGCCAAGCCAGGCTCGACCGAAGAGTCGATCCAGCGCGACATCGACGTCATCGAGTCGATCCCGGTACCGACCCCGGCCCCGCTGGAAACCTCGCCGCAATAAGCGCAGCGCAGGCCAAAAAAAGCCCGGATAGAGTCCGGGCTTTTTTGTGCGCGACGTTCGGCGACTCAGGAATAGAGTTGCTTGGCGCGCTGGCAGAACGCATCGACCAGGGTATTGGCCGCCTGGTTGAACAGCGGGCCCAGGGTTGCGCGCACCAGGGGGCCGGCGTAGTCGAACGACAGGTCGAGGCTGATCTTGCAGGCCTTCTCGCCCAGTGGCTTGAACACCCAGACGCCGTGCAGCTGGCTGAACGGCCCCTCGACCAGGTTCATCTCGATGGACTGCCCCGGCACCAGCGTATTGCTCGTCACGAACTGCTGACTCATCCCCCCCTTGGCCACCTCGAGCCTGGCCCGCATGCTGGTGTCGCTGGCCTCCAGCACCGTCGAGGCCGAGCACCAGGGCAGGAACTGCGGGTAGCTGGCCACGTCGTTGACCAGGTCGTAGAGCGCCTTGGCGGGGTACGGCAGCAGGGCGGAACGTTGAATATGGGTAGTCATCCAGGCGTCACTTCCAAAGCTGGGCGGCAAGCCAGAAGCCTGCCGAGGAGCGCCTTACAGCGCATCGGGAACAAAAGACAGAACATGGGACAGCGCAGACATTGTCCGAGAAACGACGCCAAGGCTCAAGCACACCGCTACCCCGTAGCCGACAGCGCGGGAGACTGCTTATAATGCTGCCCCTATGGCTAAACAAAAGAAACATCCGACCGGGACCATCGCGCAGAACAAGAAAGCGCGACACGATTACTTCATCGAACACAAGTTCGAGGCCGGGCTGGTCCTGTCCGGTTGGGAAGTAAAGAGCCTGCGTGCCGGCAAGGCCCACCTGACTGACAGCTACGTGCTGCTCAAGGACGGCGAAGCCTGGCTGATGGGCAGTCATATCGCCCCGCTGACAGCCGCCAGCACCCACGTCATCGCCGACCCGATCCGCACGCGCAAGCTGCTGCTCAACCGGCGTGAACTGGAGCGCCTGGAATCCTCGGTGCAGCAGAAGGGCTACACCGCCGTGGCCTTGTCGATCTACTGGAGCAAGCACCTGATCAAGTGCGAGATTGCCCTGGGCAAGGGCAAGAAGGAGTATGACAAGCGCGAGACGCTAAAAGAGCGCGACTCCAACCGCGAGCTGCAGCGTGCCGTGCGCAGCAAGGGCAAGGACGACTGATCCTGGTTCTGGTCCTGCTCTGAGCTGCCAGTAAATAAGTCCAGGCCCGACATAGCCAGTGAATGGCCCGGCTTCGCCGGGTTCGCTGGCAAGCCAGCTCCCACAGGTACTGCAGTGCTCCCAAGCGAGCGTTATCCCTGTGGGCTGCTCTGTTGCCTAGAGAAAATCTTGGAAGTCAGCGCCGTACCTGTGGGAGTTGGCTTGCCAGCGAACCCGGGCGCAGTCCGGGCCATGCGCTTGCGGTGTCCGCTCCGGGTTCACCGCCCGCTGCGCCGCTCCGCCCGCGCCACGCGCTGGGCTTCTTCCTGAGCCTCTTCCAGCACTTCCTGCACATAGAGGATATGCCGGCTGGAAATCTCCCTCGCCTCCTCCGCGCGCCCCTCGACGATCGCCTGGTACAACGCCCGGTGCTGGCTGATCAGCATGTCGCGGGTCTCGGTGCGCTGCTGGTACATGCCGCCGATGTTGGTGACCACGTTGCGCTTGAGCAGGTCGAACAGCCCACGGATGGTGTGCAGCAACACCGCGTTGTGGCTGGCCTCGGCAATCGCCAGGTGGAAACGCGCATCGGCCACGCCTTCTTCCGCGCGGGTTACCTTGTCGGCACGGGCGTAACAATCCTGCAGCGCGTCGAAGGCCACCTTCAGACGCTCGCGATCGGGCCCTGTGGCGCGCATGGCGGCGTAGTAGGCGCATGACGCTTCCAGCGTATGACGAAACTCGAGCAGGTCGTGCTGGGCACCCGGATGGTGCTCGAGCAGCTGCAACAACGGGTCGCTGAAGGTCGAACCCAGGGCCGCGGCCACATAATTCCCGCCACCCTGCCGGCTGATCAGCAGACCCTTGGCCACCAGCTTCTGGATCGCCTCGCGCAGCGACGGGCGCGACACGCCGAACTGCTCGGCCAATGCACGCTCGGCCGGCAAGCGCTGCCCGGACGTCAGCGTCCCTTCGAGAATCATCCCCTCCAGCCGCTCGACAATGTCGTCGGACAGACGACGCTGGCGGACCTGATCAAAAACCATCACATGCTCTCCACGTTCCCGAGTGCTTCGGGGCTGCCCATTCTCGCCTATCTGCCACTCGCCGACACGCTCGCGTGGACCTTTTTCCACGCCACCACGCCATTGCCTCCGGTCGGCCTTCGACCAAAGTTTTGCATGGGACAAATTGACACACCCGCCAGAACACTTTTAACCTAGCGACCAGCCATTGTAAATTGGTCTTACCAATTATCCAATGCCAGTGCCTGACCAACAACAATTAGGGGCCACCCCATATGCAAACCTGGCAACAACTCTATAGCCCGCTTGGTAGTCTTGGCTTGTCCGCACTGGCGGCGGTCATCCCCATCGTGTTCTTCTTCTTCGCGCTGGCCGTGTTCCGCATGAAGGGGCATGTGGCGGGCAGCATCACGCTCGGCCTGTCGATCCTGGTGGCGATCTTCGCCTTCCAGATGCCTGCCGACATGGCCCTGGCCGCGGCCGGCTACGGCTTCGCCTACGGCCTGTGGCCGATCGCCTGGATCATTGTCGCGGCGGTGTTCCTCTACAAGCTCACGGTCAAGAGCGGCCAGTTCGAAGTGATCCGCAGCTCGGTGCTGTCGATCACCGACGACCAGCGCCTGCAGGTCCTGCTGATCGGCTTCTGCTTCGGTGCCTTCCTCGAGGGCGCGGCCGGCTTCGGCGCGCCCGTGGCGATCACCGCCGCGCTGCTGGTAGGCCTGGGCTTCAACCCGCTGTACGCCGCCGGCCTGTGCCTGATCGCCAACACCGCCCCGGTGGCGTTCGGCGCCCTGGGCATCCCGATCATCGTCGCGGGCCAGGTCACCGGCATCGACGCGTTCAAGATCGGCGCCATGACCGGCCGCCAGCTGCCGCTGCTGTCGCTGTTCGTGCCGTTCTGGCTGGTGTTCATGATGGACGGCCTGCGCGGCGTCAAGGAGACCTGGCCTGCCGCCCTGGTCGCCGGCCTGAGCTTTGCCGTCACCCAGTACTTCACCTCCAACTTCATCGGCCCTGAATTGCCGGACATCACCTCGGCGCTGGCCAGCCTGATCTCCCTGACCCTGTTCCTCAAGGTCTGGCAGCCCAAGCGCTCGTTCGCGGGCGCCAAGGGCAGCGTCGGCGCGGCGGTGGTCAACGGCGGTGGCAGCCAGCCTTCGCCCTACAGCCTGGGCGAGATCTTCAAGGCCTGGTCGCCGTTCCTGATCCTCACCGTGCTGGTGACCATCTGGACCCTCAAGCCCTTCAAGGCCGCCTTCGCCGCTGGCGGCTCGATGTACAGCTGGGTGTTCAACTTCGCCATCCCGCACCTGGACCAGCTGGTGATCAAGACCGCACCGATCGTCGCTGCCCCGACCGCGATCCCGGCGGTGTTCAAGCTCGACCCGATCTCCGCCACCGGCACCGCGATCTTCCTCTCGGCCCTGGTGTCGATGCTGGTGCTGAAGATCAACTTCAAGACTGGTCTGACCACTTTGCGCGAGACCTTCTACGAGCTGCGCTGGCCGATCCTGTCGATCGGCATGGTGCTGGCCTTTGCCTTCGTCACCAACTACTCGGGCATGTCCTCGACCATGGCCCTGGTACTGGCCGGCACTGGCGCTGCGTTCCCGTTCTTCTCGCCGTTCCTGGGCTGGCTGGGCGTGTTCCTCACCGGTTCCGATACCTCGTCCAACGCCTTGTTCAGCTCGCTGCAAGCCACCACCGCGCACCAGATCGGGGTCAACGACACCCTGCTGGTGGCCGCCAACACCAGCGGCGGCGTGACCGGCAAGATGATCTCGCCGCAGTCGATCGCCGTGGCCTGCGCCGCGACCGGCCTGGTCGGCAAGGAATCGGACCTGTTCCGCTTCACCCTCAAGCACAGCCTGTTCTTCGCCACCATCGTCGGCCTGATCACCCTGGTCCAGGCGTACTGGCTGACCGGCATGCTGGTCCACTAGAGTCACAGAGGCCGGGCGCGATTCGGCGCGCCCGGCAGCCGCCCTTCACTTACGCTGCGAGCACTCATGATCATTTCCGCCTCTACCGACTACCGCACCGCGGCCGAGCGCAAGCTGCCGCCCTTCCTCTTCCACTACCTCGACGGCGGCGCCTACGCCGAGTACACGCTGCGCCACAACGTCGAAGACCTGGCCAGCATCGCCCTGCGCCAGCGCGTGCTGAAGAACATGTCCGAGCTGAGCCTCGAGACCCAGCTGTTCAACGAGACCCTGAGCATGCCGGTGGCGCTGGCCCCGGTCGGCCTGTGCGGCATGTACGCCCGCCGCGGCGAGATCCAGGCCGCCCGCGCGGCCGCCAGCAAGGGCATTCCGTTCACCCTGTCGACGGTGTCGGTTTGCGCCATCGAGGAAGTCGCCCCGGCGATCGACCGGCCCATGTGGTTCCAGCTGTACGTGCTCAAGGACCGCGGCTTCATGCGCAACGCCCTGGAGCGCGCCAAGGCCGCGGGCGTGAAGACCCTGGTGTTCACCGTGGACATGCCGGTACCCGGCGCCCGCTACCGCGACGCCCACTCCGGCATGAGCGGCGCCAACGGACCGCTGCGCCGGGCCTGGCAGGCCGTGACCCATCCCCAGTGGGCCTGGGACGTCGGCCTGCACGGCAGGCCCCACGACCTGGGCAACATCTCCACCTACCGCGGCAACCCCACGGGCCTGGCCGACTACATCGGCTGGCTGGGGGCCAACTTCGACCCGTCGATTTCCTGGAAGGACCTGGAGTGGATCCGTGACTTCTGGGACGGCCCGATGGTGATCAAGGGCATCCTCGACGCCGAGGACGCCCGTGACGCGGTCAGGTTCGGCGCCGACGGCATCGTCGTCTCCAACCACGGCGGCCGCCAGCTCGACGGCGTGCTGTCCAGCGCCCGCGCCCTGCCGGCGATCGCCGACGCGGTCAAGGGCGACCTGAAGATCCTCGCCGACTCCGGGATCCGCAGCGGCCTGGATGTGGTGCGCATGATCGCCTTGGGCGCCGACACCGTGCTGATCGGCCGCGCCTTCATCTATGCCCTGGCCACCGCGGGCGAAGCCGGGGTGAAGAACCTGCTGGACCTGTTCGAGAAAGAAATGCGCGTGGCCATGGTCCTGACCGGCGCCAAGTCGATCAGCGAGATCACCCGCGATTCGCTGGTGCGCGAACTGGGCGCCTGACCGCCACGCCGCATCCAACACCGCCTGATGACGCGGGACACGTGGCGCGCCAGACGCCACGGCCCCGCGAGGAGACTGCATGAACCTGCCCGCCGCGTTCCTCGACACGGTCGAACAACTGATCCCCCGCGACCGGCGCTTCGACGACCCACTCTCGACCCTGGCCTTCGGCACCGACGCCAGCTTCTACCGGCTGATCCCCCAGCTGGTGATCCGCGTGGAGAGCGAAGCCGAGGTCGCCAGCCTGCTGCGCGCCGCCCACGCCCACCAGGTGGCGATCACCTTCCGCGCGGCCGGCACCAGCCTGTCGGGCCAGGCGGTGAGCGACTCGGTGCTGCTGGTGCTGGGTGACCACTGGAACGGCCGCGAGATCCGCGACGGCGGTTCGCAGATTCGCCTGCAGCCCGGCGTCATCGGCGCCCAGGCCAACGCCTGGCTGGCCCCCTACGGGCGCAAGATCGGTCCCGACCCGGCCTCGATCAACGCCTGCAAGATCGGCGGC
>JAQZAY010000229.1 GCA_029239415.1 Pseudomonas sp.
GGCGCCGGCACCGTGTCGATCGCCGCCACCAGGGCAAAGGCACGGGACAGCAGCGCGACTGCCGCAAGAATGGCGACGTCTTCGCCGAATGCCACGTGGACAGTCGCGCGTCCGCGCCGCAGCTGGGCGTTGTCCATGCAGGGCATGTCGTCGAGCACCAGCGAGGCGGCGTGCACCATCTCCACTGCGCAGCCCAGGTCCAGGGCTGCCCGCTCGCAGGCGCCCAGCCCGTCCGCCGCCAGCATCAACAGCAGCGGGCGCATGCGCTTGCCCGGCGCCAGCGCACCCTCGCGCATGGCTGCCCCCACCAGGTCGCGCTCGCCGCCGACCGCTGGCAGCAAGGCGTCGAGCCGCGCCTCCAGATCCGCCCGCAGCCGTGCCAGGTGCTCGGCGAAACTGGCGTCTATGGTTACTGTCGAGTGTGCTGTCATCGTTCCCTCAAATCATCGCGGGCTGCAAAACCCTGGTGTTTATCCCGGTGTCTACTCAGGTATAGCGGAATCGAGTGACCGTGGCACCAAGGAACCACTGGCTCGCTGGGTTGCCAGAAGGCGTGCCGCCTTATAAAGCTATGCAACTTATCATCGCTTGTACAACTCCTTCATACTGCAAAGACCACACGCAGCCTCGAATGATTCCTGGGCCCCCGGAGCCAGAATGAAGCAAAACGACCTGAGTCGTCGCAAGGACGATCACCTGGACATCGTCCTCGACCCCCGCAAGGCGGTCAGCCGCGCCAGCGCTGGATGGGCGGCAGTGCGCTTCGAGCACTGCGCCCTGCCCGAGCTGAACCTGGAGGACATCGACCTGGGCAGCCGCTTGCTGGGTATCCCTCTTCGCGCGCCGCTGCTGATCAGCTCCATGACGGGCGGCGCCGAGCGCGCCGAGGCCATCAACCGTCACTTGGCCGAGGCCGCCCAGGCGCTGGGCATCGCCATGGCCGTGGGGTCGCAGCGCGTCAGCCTGCAGGGCGGCCACGACCAGGGCCTGACCCTGGCCCTGCGGCGCCTGGCCCCGGGCATCCCGCTACTGGCCAACATCGGTGCCGCGCAACTGCGCGAACCTACGGGCCTGGAGCTGGCGCGCCGGGCGGTCGATGCCCTTGAGGCCAATGCCTTGATCATTCACCTCAACCCATTGCAGGAAGCCGTGCAGCCCGAAGGCGACCGCGACTGGCAGGGCGTGCTCGACAGCATCGCCCAGGCCACGCGCGTGCTGCCGGTGCCGGTGATCGTCAAGGAAGTGGGCGCCGGGCTATCGGCTGCGGTCGCCAGGGAGCTGGTCGAGGCTGGCGTGCAGGTGATCGATGTGGCGGGCGCGGGCGGCACCAGCTGGGCGGCGGTCGAGGCCGAGCGAGCGGCGAGTGATCATGACCGCGCCGTGGCCATGGCCTTTGCCGACTGGGGCATTCCAACCGCCAGCGCCGTGCAGGCGGTGCGCCAGGCACTGCCAGGCGTGACCCTGATCGCCTCGGGCGGCGTGCGCGACGGCGTCGATGCCGCCAAGGCGATTCGCCTGGGCGCGGACCTGGTCGGCCAGGCCGCTGGCGTGCTGGAGGTGGCGACGCAGTCGACAGAGGCGGTGATCGAGCATTTCGAGGTCCTGCTTCGCCAGTTGCGCATCGCCTGTTTCTGCACCGGATCGCGTGACCTGGCAGCGCTGCGCCAGGCGCGCCTGTTGTCCGGGCCCGAGCCTGCATGAGCCATATCGGCGTCGTCGCCCCGCCCTACTACAGTCATTTCCAGGCGCTGCAGGCGCTGGCGGTCGAACTGCTGGCGCGCGGGCACCGGGTGACCTTCTTCCACCAGGCCGACGCCGCGCGCTGGCTTAGCGACCCGCGCGTGGGCTTTGCCGACGTAGGCAGTGCCAGTCATCCGCCCGGCAGCCTGGAGACCACCCTGCGCCTGGCGGCGAACCCGGGCAGCCCATGGGGCTTGCGCCGGGTCATCGGGCAAATGGCCGAGACCACGGCGATGCTGTGCCGGGAACTGCCGGCGGTACTGGCCGACCATGGCATCGACGCCTTGCTCTGCGACCAGATGGAGGGCGCCGGTGCCCTGGTCGCGCAGAGCCTGCGCCTGCCCTTCGTCTCGGTGGCGTGCGCGTTGCCGGTCAATCGCGAGCCAGGCCTGCCGTTGCCGGTGATGCCCTTTGCCTACTCGACCGAACCGCGCAGCCAGCAGCTCTATCAAGGCAGCACCCGCGTGCACGACTGGCTGATGGCGCCGCTGCACCGTGCCCTGGACGAAGCGGCTGGCGCCCTGGGCGTGCCACCGCCCGGCGCCTTGCACGGCTGCCTGTCGCCCCTGGCGCAGATCAGCCAGACGCTGCGCGGTTTCGATTTCCCGCGCCACGGCCTGCCGAGCCATTTCCATGCCGTAGGTCCCTTGCGCGGGCCGCGGACCGAGCGCGCCGGCGACTGGCCGGTCGATCAGGCGCGGCCCTTCGTCTTCGCCAGCCTTGGCACCTTGCAGGGCGAGCGCATCGGCATGTTCGAACAGATTGCCTCGGCCTGCCGCCGGCTCGACGCCCAGTTGCTGATCGCCCATTGCGGCAAGCTGGACACGTCCCAGGAGCGTCGCCTGCTCGAGCGGGGCGCTACCTGGGTCACTGATTTCGCCCCGCAGCAGTGGGCGCTGGAGCACGCCAGCGCGGTGGTCACCCATGGCGGCCTGAACACCGTGATGGACGCCATCGCCGCGGGCACGCCGATGCTCGTGCTGCCCATCGCCTTCGACCAGCACGGGGTGGCCGCGCGGGTCAGCCATCACCGGCTCGGGGTGAGCTTGCCGCGCTGGGCCCGGGCCCCGCGTATTGCCCAGGCACTGCAAGACCTGCTGGCCGGGTCGGCGCCGGGTTCTGGCGAGCTGGCCAAGGAATTGCGACAGGCCGGCGGCGCGCCAAGGGCCGCCGATATCGTCGAGGCTGTACTCGATACCCATGCGCCAAGCCCCTCATGCGCAAGCACAGTCGCGGAGACAAGACCCTGATGATTCATGACGTGATCCTCGCTGGCGGCGGCCTGGCCAATGCGCTGATCGCCTGGCGCCTGCGCCAGCTGCGGCCCGGGCTGGACATTCTGTGCATCGAGGAGGGGCCAGCCCTGGGCGGCAACCATACCTGGTCCTTCCATGACGGTGACCTAAGCGCCGAGCAGCACCGCTGGCTCGACCCGCTGGTGGTCAAGCGCTGGCCGGGCTACCAGGTGCATTTCACCCATTTCTCCCGCGCCTTGCGCAGCGGCTACGCCAGCATCACCAGCGACCGCCTCGCCGAGGTCATCACCCCTGCCCTGGGCGATCGCTTGCTGCTCGGCCGCCAGGTCATCGGCCTGAGCCCGACCCAGGTCAGCCTGGACAACGGCGAGCGCCTGGCCGCCCGGGTGGTGATCGATGGTCGCGGCCTGCGCGCGAGCCCGAGCATGGTCCTGGGCCGGCAGGCCTTCCTGGGCCAGTTGCTGCGCCTGGAGCAGCCACATGGCCTGGCAGAGCCGATCATCATGGACGCCCGCGTCGAGCAGGGCGAAGGCTACCGCTTCGTCTACGTACTGCCCTTCTCGCCCGACACGCTGCTGGTCGAAGATACCCACTACGTCGACGAGCACCGGCTGAGCGCTGAACAGCTGCGCGAGCACATTCGCGCCTACGTCAGGCAGCGCGGCTGGACAGTCGCCGAATGCCTGCGCGAAGAGCATGGGGTGCTGCCGATCACCCTGGCGGGCGACTTCGAGGCCTACTGGGACGAAGGCGCCGGGCACCTGCCCTCGGGCCTGCGCGCGGGCCTGTGCCACTGCACCACCGGCTATTCGCTGCCCGAGGCCGTGCGCCTGGCCGACTGGCTGGCGGCACGCCCCCTGGGCGATGCCCAGACCCTGGCCAGCGACCTGCGCCGCTACGCTCGTCGCCAATGGCAGGCGCAAGGTTTCTACCGCCTGCTCAACCGCATGCTGTTCCTGGCGGGCCGCCCGCAGGACCGCTGGCAAGTCATGCAGCGCTTCTACGGCCTGCCTGGGCCACTGATCGAACGTTTCTACGCAGGCCGCAGCACCTGGCGCGACCGCGCGCGTATCCTCATGGGCAAGCCGCCCGTCCCGGTGGGCGAGGCCCTCAAGGCAGCCCTGCGTCATTCCCCACGGCATTTCGAGACCCCGTCATGAGCCAAGCAAGATCCGCAGTCGTCATCGGGGCCGGTTTCGGCGGCCTGGCCCTTGCCATTCGCCTGCAGAGCGCGGGTATCGGCACCACCTTGCTGGAAAAGCGCGACCAGCCTGGCGGGCGCGCCTACGTCTACCGCGACCAGGGCTTCACCTTCGACGCCGGCCCCACGGTGATCACCGATCCCAGCGCCATCGAGGCCCTGTTCAGCGCCAGCGGCAAGAAGATGGCCGACTACGTCGAGCTGCTGCCGGTGGCGCCGTTCTATCGCCTGTGCTGGGAAGACGGCACGCAGTTCGACTACGCCAACGACCAGGACGCACTGGACCGCCAGATCCATGCCTTGAACCCCCGCGACGTCGCGGGCTACCAGCGTTTTCTCGCCTATTCGAAGGCCGTGTTCGAGGAAGGCTACGTCAAGCTCGGCGCGGTGCCCTTCCTGTCGTTTCGCGACATGCTCCAGGCCGGCCCGCAACTGGCACGGCTGCAAGCCTGGCGCAGTGTCTATTCGATGGTGTCGCGCTTCGTCGAGCACGACAAGCTGCGCCAGGCCTTCTCGTTCCACTCCCTGCTGGTGGGCGGCAACCCGTTCGCCACCTCGTCGATCTACAGCCTGATCCACGCGCTCGAGCGCCAATGGGGGGTGTGGTTTCCCAGGGGCGGCACCGGCGCCCTGGTGCAAGGCATGGTCCGTCTGTTCGAAGACCTGGGCGGGCGCCTGGAGCTCAACGCAGACGTCAGCGCCATCGACACCCAGGCAGGCCGGGTGACCGGCGTGCGGGCACGCGACGGTCGCCACTGGCAGGCCGACAGCGTGGCCTCCAATGCCGACGTGGTACACACCTATGCCGACCTGCTGGCGGGCGACCCGCGTGGCCGCCAGGAGGGTCGGCGCCTGAAGGGCAAGCGCTTCAGCAACTCGCTGTTCGTCATCCATTTCGGCCTCAAGCGCCCGCAGCCGCAGCTGCAGCACCATACCGTGTGCTTCGGGCCCCGCTACCGCGCGCTGATCGACGAGATCTTCAACGGCCGGTCGCTGCCCGAGGACTTTTCCCTGTACCTGCACGCGCCCTGCGTGACCGACCCCAGCCTCGCGCCGCCCGGCTGTTCCAGCCACTACGTGCTGGCACCGGTGCCGCACCTGGGCAATGCGCCGATCGACTGGCAGGCCGAGGGCCCGCGCTACCGCGATCGCATCTTCGCCTACCTGGAGCAGCACTACATGCCTGGCCTGCGCGAAGACCTGGTGACCAGCCGCATCTTCACCCCGGGGGATTTCCGCGATGAGCTCAACGCCCACCTGGGCTCGGCGTTCTCCCTGGAGCCGGTGCTACGGCAAAGCGCCTGGTTCCGCCCGCACAACCGCGATCCGCAGCTGCCCAATCTCTACCTGGTCGGCGCGGGCACCCACCCGGGCGCGGGCGTGCCGGGGGTGATCGGCTCGGCCAAGGCCACCGCCGGCCTGATGCTGGAGGACCTGCACGCATGAGCGCCGCCATCGACGACAACGGGCTGCTCGAGCATGCCAACCAGAGCATCGCCGTGGGCTCCAAGAGCTTTGCCGCCGCCTCCCGGCTGTTCGACCGCGCCACCCGCCGTTCGGCCGTGATGCTCTATGCCTGGTGCCGCCACTGCGACGACGTGATCGACGGCCAGCAGGCCGGCCATGATGCCGTGCCCGTCAGCCGCGCCCAGGCCGAACAGAGCCTGGCCCTGCTAGAGGCCCAGACCCATGCGGTTTACCAGGGCCAGCCCTTGAACGACCCGGCCTTCGCTGCGTTGCGCGATGTAGTTGATCGCCATGACATACCGCGTGGCGAGGCCCTGGACCTGCTGCGCGGGTTCGAGATGGACGTGACCGAGCATCGCTATCGCACGCTCGACGATACCTTGCAGTACTGCTACCACGTGGCCGGCGTGGTCGGGCTGATGATGGCGCGGGTCATGGGCGCCAAGGATGCCATGACCCTGGACCGCGCCTGTGACCTGGGGCTGGCCCTGCAGCTCACCAACATCGCGCGGGATATCGTCGACGATGCGCGCGTAGGGCGTTGCTACCTGCCGGAGCGCTGGCTGCAGGACAAGAATATCCCTGCCCAGCACCTGGCCGACCCTGCCAACCGT
>JAQZAY010000230.1 GCA_029239415.1 Pseudomonas sp.
ATGTCCTAGAACTCAGATAGAGAGTGGCTAAGAAATTCCAGTAGCCATGAGTCGGCCCGCCGAACCCGCTACGCCAACCTATTTCTGGCGCCGTTTGCCCACATGCAGAAAACCAGTGCAACGCTGCTGATCATCGATGACGACGACGTGGTCCGGGCAAGTCTCGCCGCGTATCTGGAAGACAGCGGCTTCAGCGTGCTCCAGGCCAGCAACGGCCAGCAGGGCCTCCAGGTCTTCGAAGCACAACAGCCCGATCTCGTGATCTGCGACCTGCGCATGCCCCAGATGGGCGGCCTGGAGCTGATTCGCCAGGTCACCGAGCGCGCCCCGCAGCTACCGGTGATCGTGGTCTCTGGTGCTGGCGTCATGACCGACGCGGTCGAGGCCTTGCGCCTGGGCGCCGCCGACTACCTGATCAAGCCCCTGGAAGACCTCGCGGTACTCGAGCACTCGGTGCGGCGCGCGCTCGACCGTTCGCGCCTGGTGCTGGAAAACCAGCGCTACCGCGAAAAGCTCGAAGCGGCCAACCGCGAGCTCGAGGCCAGCCTGCACCTGCTCCAGGAAGACCAGACCGCCGGCCGCCAGGTGCAGATGAACATGCTGCCCGAAAGCCCATGGCACGCAGGCGGCCTGTCGTTCGAGCACCAGATCATCCCGTCGCTGTACCTGTCGGGCGATTTCACCGATTATTTCCGTGTCGATGAGCGCCGTATCGCCTTCTACCTGGCGGACGTTTCCGGGCATGGTGCATCGTCGGCATTCGTCACGGTGCTGTTGAAGTTCATGACCACCCGGTTGCTGTTCGAATTCAAGCGCGGCGGCAAGCTTCGCGAGTTCAGGCCTTCGGAGGTGCTCGGCCATATCAACCGCGGTCTGATCAACTGCAGGCTGGGCAAGCACGTGACCATGGTGGGCGGGGTCATCGACGAAGACACGGGCCTGCTGACCTACAGCGTGGGCGGGCACCTGCCGCTGCCGGTGCTCTACACCCCGGGCCATGCGCGCTACCTCGAAGGCCGCGGCCTGCCGGTGGGGTTGTTCGAGGAGGCCACCTACCAGGACCAGGTGCTCGAGCTGCCCGCGCAGTTCAGCCTGAGCCTGATGTCGGATGGCGTGCTGGACCTTTTGCCTGGAGACACACTCAAAGATAAGGAGGCGACCTTGCCGGAGATCGTCAAGGACGCCGGGGGCTGCCTGGATGGGCTGCGTCAACGATTCGGATTGGCTACGCTTGGGGAGATGCCGGATGATATCGCCCTATTGGTGTTAAGCAGGAACCTTCAATGAGTACCGGTAGAATCCAGTTCGCCGAGCAGAGCGGTACCTTTGTTCTGAAATTCGTGGGTGAAGTGCGCCTGACCCTGTGTTCGGCGCTGGATGCGACCATCGAGAAGATCTTCACCGCGCTCAACTTCTCGGCCATCGTCATCGACCTCACCGAAACCGAGAGCATCGACAGCACCACGCTGGGCTTGCTGGCCAAGCTGTCGATCCTGTCGCGGCAGAAGGTCGGCCTGCTGCCGACGGTGGTGACCACCAATCCCGACATTTCCCGGTTGCTGCAGTCGATGGGCTTCGAACAGGTGTTCAACATCGTCGATCGGCCGATCCCTTGCCCCGAGTGCCTGACCGACCTGCCCTCGCAGGACCAGAACGAGGATGTCGTACGCTCCAAGGTGCTCGAGGCCCACAGGATCCTCATGGGCCTGAACGACTCCAACCGCGAAGCCTTCCACGACCTGGTGCACGCGCTGGAACGCACCTGACCCGATCCAGCCGATAGACGCTACTGCTGCTCGGTCCGGGGAAACTCGGTGGCGGGCCGGCCATCGGCGTTGTGCTGCAGTACCCGCTCCGGCTGCCCTTGGTCATTGAAGAACACCTGGCCCAGGCCAGCGCTGTTCCACAGCCGCTCGCCCGCCTGGCTGTCGCTGGGGGTACGCGGCACCACTTCCATGCGACGACGCTTGGTGAACCAGTTCAAGGGCGAGCGCGGTGCGTACAGCCATCGGTTGAGACGGTCGAAGGTCTCCAGCAGGCGCTTGGGGAACTGGTTCTTGATGCCGCTGCTGGTGATCTGCCAGAGATGCGGGCTGCGCTGGCGGTGGCGGATACGCACCTCGTAGACGAACGAATAGTGCACGTCGCCCGACAGGATCACGTAATGGCCTGGCGTGCGCGAGTGGCGGAAGATGTTGAGGATCACCTGCGCCGCGCCACGATGAGCCATCCAGTTCTCGGCATCCACCAGCAGTGGGAAGCCCAGCCAGCTGAACACCTGCTGCACGGTCTCGATCAGCTTGACGCCGAAGATCGGCGCCGGTGAGACGATGATCGCCGAAGGGTGATCGAGCAAGGCCTGCTGCAACTCGCTCAGGGCCTCCCAGTCGAGCAGGCCGGAAGGCCGCTTGAGGCTGGTTTCGCTGCGCCAGCGCCGCGTGCGGGTATCGAGCACCAGCAGCGGCGGGTCGCTCGCCAGCGCGAACTGCCAGCCCTGGAACTGCAGCAGTTCACCGATCAGCGCATCCTGGGCCGGGCTGTCCATTCCCTGGTTCCCTGCCTGCCCGCCCAGCTGCCGGCACTGCTCGACCAGCCCGTTGCAGCGGTCCGGGTCATTGCCCCAGCCCTGGCACAGCAGGTACCCCAGCAGGGCATTGCCGATGATCCGCCGCGAGAAGGGATGGCCGTAGGCGGTCTCTTCCCATTGCGCCGAGAGGTTCCAGTCGTCGGTGATGTCATGGTCGTCGAAGATCATCAGGCTGGGCAGGTGCGCCATTACCCGTGCGACCGGGGCGAGCCCCTCGACGAAGGCCTCGACCAGCGGCTGCTCCTGGCGGTAGCGTGCCTGGCGCTTGGCAGTCAGGCCCGCGGGCATGCTTGGCTGCACCAGGGTCCACGGCACCGGCGACCAGACCAGCAGGTACATGGCCATGACCTCGGCAAAGGTCACCAGGTGGTTGTCGGCGTTGCTGCTGGTGAAGATCGGCTTGCGCGTGCCGCCAAAGAAGCGCTCGCGCAGGCTTTCGTTGCTTTCCAGTGCCGGCAGCAGGTCGGCGCGGTGGTAATAGCACGCCGGATGCCGGTACAGCTCGTCACTGTTGGCGACCAGCGCACCGTCCAGGCGCTCGCCGAACAGCCCCAGCCGCTCGACCAGCCCATGGATCGCGCGCAGCATGGGTCCTGCGACGTCGTCGGCGTAGACCTGGTCGCCGGTCATCAGCAACACGGCGGGGCGTTCCTCGGGACGCTGGCAGTCTTGCAGCAGGCGATCGGCGCACAGCAAGCCGTCGGCGGCCGGATGATGCGGCTTGCGGCAGGAGCCGTGCAGCAGCTGCTCGAGCCGCCCTCGCAGCACGAAGCTCGGGCGCTGGCGGCCTGGATAGAGCAGGTGGGGCGCCCACTGGGCGATGCCTTGGCGACCGCTCGCCGTGGGCAGCAGCAGGTCGTATTCGAGCTGCGTGTCCACCGGCAGCGGTTGTGCGAAGCGGATATCGAGCAGGTGGACGAACGCGTGCTTGCCTACCGGGATCACCTGGCAGTCGACAGCGGCCTCGACACCCGCATGGTCCAGGATGAATTCGGCCTGCAGCGGTTGCGAGCCCACCAGCCAGATGGCCAGGCGCGTAGGTTCCAGGCGGCGCAGCACGGGGCCGGCCAGGACCTGGGGAAGTAGGGTGGTATCCGACATCGATAACTCAGGTGAGGATAAATGCAATCGCGGGGCACGTCGGCTGGCGACGTGCCCCGCGATGTCTTGCTGGGCATGGCGGGTGAAAATCCTGGGGATTCAGCCCGCTGCTGGCAAACCTAATATGTATCAGGCTTTTTCAGCCATCACTTTTTCCAGTTTTTCCTGGTCCCGGGCGAACTGGCGGATGCCTTCGGCAAGCTTGTCGGTGGCCATGGCGTCTTCGTTCATTGCCCAGCGGAACTGGCTTTCGTTCAGTTGCTGGCGCGGCTCGCCTGCATTGCCGGGCTTGAGGATGCGCGGCAGCTCGCCCTGGTCTTCGCTGAGCTGCTGCAGCAGTTCGGGGCTGATGGTCAGGCGGTCGCAGCCCGCCAGGTGCTCGATCTGGCCCAGGTTGCGGAAGCTGGCGCCCATCACCACGGTGTCGTAGCCATTGGCCTTGTAGTAGTCGTAGATGCGCGTGACCGACTGCACGCCCGGGTCCTCGGCGCCGACGTATTCCTGGCCGGTGCTCTTCTTGTACCAGTCGTAGATACGGCCCACGAACGGCGAGATCAGGAACACCCCGGCATCGGCGCAGGCCTGGGCCTGGGCGAAGGAGAACAGCAGGGTCAGGTTGGTCTGGATGCCTTCGCGCTCGAGCTTCTCGGCGGCGCGGATGCCTTCCCAGGTCGAGGCCAGCTTGATCAGCACGCGGTCGCGACCGACACCCGCGGCATCGTACAGCTCGATCAACTGGCGCGCCTTGGCCAGCAGCGCCGGCTCGTCGAACGACAGGCGCGCATCCACCTCGGTGGAGATCCGCCCCGGGATGACCTTGAGAATCCCCGACCCCACGGCCACCGCGAACTTGTCGCAGGCCAGGTCCACGTTGCCCTTGGCATCGGCCTTCACCTGCGTGAGCAGGTCGGTGTAGCCGTTGATGGCAGCGGCCTTGAGCAGCAGCGACGGGTTGGTGGTGGCATCCACCGGCTTGAGACGGGTGATCGCATCCAGGTCGCCGGTGTCGGCAACCACGGTGGTGAACTGCTTGAGTTGTTCCAGCTTGGAGGTCATGGGCGTGCTCTGTCCTGTGCAATGACTCGACATTACCCCAGCCCCATCGGCCACTCAAGGGCTGACGAGGCAGGTAAGGGGGGAAGGATCAGTATACGAGTGGAAAGCGCGCCTCGGGTTCCCCTTAACGACCTTGCAGCAACTCAGCGGCCTGGTCGAGCAGCCCGAGCGGGTCGTCGGTCTTGTGGATGTCCGCCGACAGCATCTGGCGGAAGCGCCGCGCGCCGGGGAAGCCCTGGCCCAGGCCGAGGATGTGCCGGGTGATGTGGTGCATCGCACCGCCACCTTGCAGGTGCGCCACGATATACGGACGCAGCCTGGCCAGCGCCTCGCTGCGGCTGATCACCGGCGCAGCGCTGCCGAACAGGCGTTGGTCGACCTCGGCCAGCACATAGGGATTGTGATACGCCTCGCGGCCCAGCATCACGCCGTCGAAGGTCTGCAGGTGCGCCTCGCACTCGTCCAGCGTCTTGATGCCGCCGTTGAGCACGAACTCCAGGTCCGGGAAATCCGCCTTCAGCTGCGCGGCAACGTCATAGCGAAGCGGCGGGATCTCGCGGTTTTCCTTCGGCGACAGGCCTTCCAGGATCGCGATGCGCGCATGCACCGTGAAGCTGCGACAGCCCGCGTCGCGCACCTGGCCGACGAAATCGCACAGCTCGTCGTAGCTGTCGCGGCCATTGATACCGATGCGGTGCTTGACCGTCACCGGGATCTCGACCGCATCGAGCATCGCCTTCACGCAGTCGGCGACCAGGGCAGGATGGCCCATCAGGCAGGCGCCGATCATGTTGTTCTGCACCCGGTCGCTGGGGCAACCGACGTTGAGATTGACCTCGTCGTAGCCCGCCGCTTGCGCCAGGCGCGCGCAGGCGGCCAGGTCGGCCGGGACACTGCCGCCCAGTTGCAGGGCCAGCGGGTACTCGGCGGCGTCGTGTTGCAGGAAGCGGGCAGCGTCGCCGTTGAGCAGGGCGCCGGTGGTGACCATCTCGGTGTAGAGCAGGGTGTGGCGGGAGAGCAGGCGCAGGAAGAAGCGGCAGTGGCGGTCGGTCCAGTCCATCATCGGGGCGACAGAAAACCTCCTAACGACCGGGTTGCTTAGGATTGCTGGGCTTTCTGCTTGAATCGTCGACATTTCGGTTCTCTCGTTTACTACCACTGCCTACGGATTTTGCTTACTCGCCGCACTTCGTTGCTACATTTCAGCAACACGGCCATCGTGTAGCAAAATCCTAGGGTCTATCACGCTCAGGAAGCGCAAGGACGGGTCTGTCGCGTGTACCGCGCAGATCAATGTGATGAAAAAGGGAGGGACAGTCTGGCAGGACAAGTACTGGACTGCTACCTATTATCTACCTTTTCCCGTCAAACATTTTGCCACACCCCTCCGCATTCACCCCAGCGATGCCGCTTGCTGAAGGTTCAGCGAGCGTGTTTCCGGAGCCAGCATCCACGACAGGAGCAAGCCGAAGAAGGTGATGCCGGCGGCCACGTACATCGTCTGGGCAATGCCGAGAG
>JAQZAY010000231.1 GCA_029239415.1 Pseudomonas sp.
GCCAGCAACTCCAACAGCGCCTTGCCCTGGTACTACAAGTTCAGTGCCGTGTGGGGCGCCCACGAGGGCTCGCTGCTACTGTGGGCCTTGATCCTCGGGGGCTGGACCTTTGCCGTGTCGATATTCTCGCGGCAATTGCCACAGGTGATGCTGGCGCGTGTGCTGGCGGTGATGGGCATGATCAGCGTGGGCTTCCTGGCCTTCCTGATCATCACCTCCAACCCCTTCGAGCGCCTGCTGCCGCAGGTCCCGACCGACGGACGCGACCTCAATCCGCTGTTGCAGGACATTGGCCTGATCGTCCATCCGCCGATGCTCTACATGGGCTATGTCGGTTTCTCGGTGGCCTTTGCCTTCGCCATCGCCGCGCTGCTGGGCGGGCGCCTGGACGCGGCCTGGGCGCGCTGGTCGCGGCCCTGGACCATCGTTGCCTGGGCCTTCCTGGGTATCGGTATCACCCTGGGCTCGTGGTGGGCGTACTACGAGCTGGGCTGGGGTGGCTGGTGGTTCTGGGACCCGGTGGAAAATGCTTCCTTCATGCCATGGCTGGTGGGCACGGCGCTGATCCATTCGCTGGCGGTGACCGAAAAGCGCGGCGTGTTCAAGAGCTGGACAGTATTGCTGGCCATCGCGGCCTTCTCGTTGAGCCTGCTGGGCACCTTCCTGGTCCGCTCGGGGGTACTGACCTCGGTGCATGCCTTTGCCTCCGATCCTGCCCGCGGGGTGTTCATCCTGATCTTCCTGCTGTGCGTGGTCGGCGGCTCGCTGACCCTGTTCGCCTTGCGCGCGCCGGTGGTCAAGAGCCAGGTCGGCTTTGCCCTGTGGTCGCGCGAGACGCTGTTGCTGGCCAACAACCTGGTGCTGGTGGTGGCGGCCTCGATGATCCTGCTCGGTACGCTCTATCCGCTGATCCTCGACGCCCTCACCGGTGCCAAGCTCTCGGTGGGGCCGCCGTACTTCGATGCCTTGTTCCTGCCGCTGATGGCATTGCTGATGCTGGTGCTGGGCATCGGCGTGCTGGTGCGCTGGAAGGACACGCCCGGCAAGTGGCTGGCCGGCATGCTGACGCCGGTGCTGGTGGGCTGCGCGATCCTGGCACCGCTCGGCGGCGTGCTGGTCGACGACTTCGACTGGCCGGTACTGACCACCTTCGCCCTGGCGGCGTGGGTGCTGCTGGCCGGCGTGCGGGACATCCTCGACAAGACCCGGCACAAGGGGCTGGCCAAGGGCTTGCGCACGCTGACACGCAGCTACTGGGGCATGCAACTGGCGCACCTGGGCCTGGCGGTCTGCGCGCTGGGCGTGGTGCTGTCGAGCAACAACAGTGCCGAGCGCGACCTGCGCATGGCGCCAGGGGAGACCGTGGAGCTTGCCGGCTACCAGTTCGTCTTCGACGGCGCCCGGCATTTCGAGGGCCCCAACTTCACCTCCGACAAAGGCACCGTGCGGGTGCTGCGCGATGGGCGCGAGATCAACGTGCTGCACCCCGAGAAACGCCTGTACACCGTGCAGCAGTCGATGATGACCGAGGCCGGGATCGATGCAGGCTTTACCCGCGACCTCTATGTCGCGCTCGGCGAGCCGCTGGACAACGGCGCCTGGGCCGTGCGCGTGCATGTCAAACCCTATGTCCGCTGGATCTGGCTGGGCGGTCTGCTGACTGGCCTGGGCGGCCTGCTGGCGGCCTTCGACCGGCGTTACCGGGTCAAGGTCAATGCCCGGGTGCGTGATGTACTCGGCCTGTCTGGAGCCACTGCATGAAGCGTTGGATCATGGTGTTGCCGCTGGCGCTGTTCCTGCTGGTGGCGGTGTTTCTCTACCGGGGCCTGTACCTGGACCCGAGCGAGCTGCCCTCGGCGATGATCGGCAAGCCGTTCCCGCGGTTCTCCCTGGCCTCGGTGCAGGGCGACCGCACGCTCACCCAGGCCGACCTGCTGGGCAAGCCTGCGCTGGTCAACGTCTGGGGGACGTGGTGTCCCTCGTGCAAGGTCGAGCACCCGTACCTGAACCAGCTGGCAGGGCAGGGCGTGGTGATCCACGGGGTCAACTACAAGGATGACAATGGCGCGGCGCTCAAGTGGCTGCGCGATTTCCACAACCCCTACCAGCTCGACATCCGCGACGAGCAGGGGACCCTGGGCCTGGACCTCGGGGTCTATGGCGCGCCGGAGACTTTTCTGATCGATGCCAAGGGCGTGATTCGCTACAAGCACGTCGGCATCGTCGACGCCACGGTCTGGCGCGAACAGCTGGCACCGCTGTACCAGGGCCTGGTCGACGAGGCTCGGCCATGAGGCGCTGGCTGACGGCCGCCGTGCTTGCCCTGGGGCTTGGCGGCGTGGCCCAGGCGGCCATCGATACCTATACCTTCGCCAACGACGCCGAGCGCGAGCGCTATCACCAGCTGACCAAGGAACTGCGCTGCCCCAAGTGCCAGAACCAGGACATCGCCGATTCCAACGCGCCGATCGCCGCCGACTTGCGCCGCGAGATCTTCCGCCTGCTCGAGGAGGGCAAGAGCAATCGGCAGATCGTCGACTTCATGGTCGATCGCTATGGCGATTTCGTGCGCTACAAGCCCGCGCTGACCTCGCGCACCTGGCTGCTCTGGTTTGGTCCCGGGATCTTGCTGGTGGGCGGTTTCGTGGTGCTTGCCGTGATCGTGTGCCGTCGCCGGGGCCAGGCTGTTGCCGGCAGCGACGCGCTGTCGACCGATGAACGCGAGCGCCTCGCCAAACTGCTGAAGAAAGAACACCCCCATGATTGATTTCTGGCTTTGCGCGGGCCTGCTGTTGCTGGCAGCCCTCGGTTTCCTGTTGATCCCCGTGCTGCGTGGCCGCCGCCAGCAGCAGGAACAAGACCGCACCGCACTGAACGTGGCCCTCTACCAGGAACGGGTGGCGGAATTGGCCAGCCAGCACGAGGCGGGCGTGCTCGATGCCGGGCAACTGGACAAGGGCCGTACCGAGGCAGCCCGCGAGCTGCTGGCCGACACCGAGAATGCCGAGCCTGCGCGCCAGGGTCGTCTGGGCCGGCCGCTGCCGTTGCTGGTGGCGTTGCTCGTGCCGCTGCTGGGGCTGGGCCTGTACCTGCATTTCGGCGCCGCCGACAAGGTCGAGCTGACCCGCGAGTTCGCCCAGGCACCCAGGAACATGCAGGAGATGACCACGCGCCTGGAGCGCGCTGTCGCGGCGCAGCCCGGTTCCGCCGAAGGGCTGTACTTCCTGGGTCGAGCCTACATGGCCGACCAGCGGCCGGCCGATGCTGCCAAGACCTTCGAGCGCGCCGTGGCCGTGGGCGGGCGCCAGCCCGAGCTGCTCGGGCAATGGGCCCAGGCGCTGTATTTCGCCAATGGCAAGCAGTGGAACCCGCAGCTGCAGTCCCTGAGCGATGAAGCGCTGAAGGCCGACCCCAAGGAGGTGACCAGCCTGGGCTTGCTGGGCATTGCTGCCTTCGAGGGCCAGCGCTACCAGGAGGCCATTGGCTATTGGCAACGGCTGCTGGCGCAACTGCCCGAGGGCGACGCTTCGCGCGAAGCCCTGCAGGGCGGTATCGACCGCGCCAGCGAGAAGCTCCAGGCGTCGGGCGAAAAGCCTGCCCAGGGCGTACGACTCAAGGTGCGCGTAGAGCTGGCGCCGGCGCTGAGCGACAAGGTCAGGCCCGACGACACGGTGTTCATCTTCGCCCGGGCCAGCAAAGGCCCATCCATGCCCCTGGCCGCCAAGCGCGTCACCGTGGCGCAATTGCCGATCGAAGTAGAGCTCAGCGACGCCGATGCCATGCTGGCGCAGATGAAACTGTCCGACTTTGCCGAAGTCCAACTGGTTGCGCGCGTGTCCCGTGCCGGCCAGCCCACCCAGGGCGAATGGATCGGCCAGAGCGCGGCGCTGCCCAGCAACACCCAGGCGGCGCAACACCTGATCATCGACAGCCCCGATCCGTAAGCCTGATTACAAGAGAGTCGTGCCATGAACAACGCCGTCCGCCTGACCCTGCTGACCCTGGTAATGGGACTTAGCGCGTGTACGGTGCACCAGCAGCCCGCCGAACAGCCCTTGCCACCGATCGAGACCACGCCACCGCCAACGGGCCCGGTGGTAAAGCCTTTGCCAGGCAAGAAGCCGAGCACGCCAGCCGTCACCCCCGCGCCCAAGCCGATGCCGCGTACCTCCGCAAGCTTCGCCCCGCCGCCAGGGGGTGCCAGCCATTGGGACCCCAAGCTGGGCGTCTATGTGCTCGAGAAGAAGACCAATACCTTCTACCGCCAGCGCACCTATTACCGCTGGAACAACGGCTGGAGCTGGTCCACCAGCCCTGAAGGCCCTTGGCAGGACACTGACAGCAGCGGCGTGCCAGGCGGCCTGGGACGGGCTTTCGCGCAATAGTCCGAGCTGCGCATAATGCACCCTTGCCTGAACAGGAGAGGGTGCATGAGCAAGACAGTCTTGGTGCTGGTGGAAAGCGTTGACGATTACCTGCCCTTGCTCGAACACGCCGGCTACCGGCTGATTCGCGCACCCTCCCCGCAACTGCGCAGTGCCGCCATCGAACGCCATGCCGGCGAGATCGACGCGGTGCTGACCCGCGGCCCGCTGGGCCTCACTGCCGATGAAATCAACGCTTTGCCCAGGCTGCAGATCATCTGCGTGATCGGCGCGGGTTACGAGCAGGTCGACCTGGCCGCTGCCCGGGCACACGGCATCACCGTCACCAATGGTGCCGGCGCCAATGCCAGCACCGTGGCAGACCATGCCATGGCCATGCTGCTGGGCTTGCTGCGCGACATTCCCCGTGCCGACGCCAGTACCCGCCGGGGGGAGTGGAACCGCGGCATCATTCCCTCGGTGTCGGGCAAGCGCCTGGGCATCATCGGCCTCGGGGCAGTCGGCCTGGCCATTGCCAAGCGGGCGGCGCAAGGGTTCGACATGAGTGTCGGCTATCACAATCGCAGTCCACGGGAAGACGTGGACTACACCTTCCATGACAGCCCGCTGCAGTTGGCGCACTCGGTCGACATCCTGGTAGTGGCGACGCCAGGTGGGGCGGGGACGCGGGCGTTGGTGGATGCGCCGGTGCTCGAAGCCCTGGGCCCCGAGGGATACCTGGTGAATATCGCCCGCGCCAGCGTGGTGGATACCGGGGCACTGGTGCAGGCATTGCGGCAGGGCTTCATCGCCGGTGCCGCGCTGGACGTGTTCGATGACGAGCCGTCGGTGCCGGATGACTTGAAGGCCTTGGGCAACACTTTGCTGACGCCGCATGTGGCCGGACTATCTCCGGAAGCGGCGCGCGATACGGTCTCCTTGGTGCTGCGTAATCTGCAGGCGTTCTTTGCGGGGGAGGCGGTGTTGACGCCGGTTCTGGGGTAGGAGGCTGCACGCGTGGGTTGGGCGCAGGGGCGTGGGCATGGCCTGTCCGGGCCCTGCTAGACTCCAATTCCCGCCTCCATCGATCAGGAGCTCCTCGAATGCCCCTGCAAAAACATGGCAGCTGCCTTTGCGGCGCAACCCGCATAACTCTCGAAGTGGACTCTCCCAGCGTCAACGCCTGTCACTGCGCCATGTGCCGCAAATGGGGCGGTGGCCCGTTGCTAGTTGTGCACAGCACCCGGCACGTCACCTGTACCGGCCGCGAGCCAAGCATCTACGACTCCTCCGACTGGGCTCAGCGTGGCTTCTGCAGCCAATGCGGCACGCACCTGTTCTATCGTCTCAAGGCCGGCGGTTTCGATGCGGTGCCGGTCGGCGTCCTGGACGGCGATGGCGACTGGATCTTCGATCTGCAGATCTTCGTCGACCAGAAGCCGGCCTTCTACTGCTTCTCCAACCCGACCGAGCAACTGACCGGCGAGCAGGCCATGGCGCAGTTCAGCCAGGCCTGATAAAACCCGCCCCCCCCGCAATCCGCTTCAAGAGAGACAGCATGAGCAACGAACTGCAGGTCATCGATATCCAGGAAGGCAACGGCAAGGCCGTGGTCAAGGGTGCCCTCATCACCACCCAGTACACCGGCTGGCTGGCAGACGGCAACGAGTTCGACTCGTCCTGGTCGCGGGGCAAGCCCTTCCAGTGCGTGATCGGCACAGGTCGCGTCATCAAGGGGTGGGACCAGGGCCTCATGGGCATGCGCGTGGGCGGCAAGCGCAGACTGCAAGTGCCGGCCCACCTGGGCTACGGCGAGCGCACCGTCGGCGCCATCCCGCCGAATGCCGACCTGACCTTCGAGATCGAGCTGCTCGAGGTGTTGACCCGCGACGA
>JAQZAY010000232.1 GCA_029239415.1 Pseudomonas sp.
ACCGGTCCCACGCGGGATCAGGTGTCCCCGCACCAGAGTGTATTGCCATGCCCTTGCTGAACAGCCCCTTCGCCGAACTCGACCTGATCCGCCAGCCGGCGCAGGCCAACGACCCCCTCCAAGCCTTCGACGCCGCCGACCAGTACCTGCTCGAGCAACTGGCCCAACAGCGCCCGGACAATGCCTGCCGTGTGCTGGTGCTCAACGACAGCTTCGGCGCCCTGGCCGTCAGCCTGGCCGGCCACGTGCAGGTGACCAGCAGCGGCGACTCGCACCTGGGCCGTCTGGCACTGGAGAAAAACCTGGTGCGCCATGGCAAGGCGTTCGACAGCGTGCCCTTCGTGCCGGCCAGCGCGCCATGGCACGGCCTGTTCGACCGGGTATTGATCCGGGTGCCCAAGACCCTCGCCCTGCTGGAAGAACAATTGATCCGGCTGCACGGGCACCTGGCGCCAGGCGCCCAGGTCATCGCCGGCGCCATGGTCAAGCACCTGCCACGGACAGCGGGCGATCTGCTGGAGCGCCACATCGGCCCGGTGCAGGCATCGTTGGCCTCGCGCAAGGCACGGCTGTTGACCGCCACGCCTGCCGAGCGACCAATGGCCACCTCGCCCTACCCCTCGCGCTACCGTCTGGATGCGCCTGCCCTGGAGCTGGTCAACCATGCCAACGTGTTCTGCCGTGAAGGCCTGGACATCGGAACGCGCGCCTTCCTGCCGTACCTGCCGGCCAACCTGGGGACGGCACGGGTCGCCGACCTTGGGTGCGGCAACGGCGTGCTGGCGATCGCCAGCGCCCTGGCCAATCCGGACGCGCACTACACCCTGGTGGACGAGTCCTACATGGCGGTGCAATCGGCGCGGGAAAACTGGCAGGCCGCCCTGGGCGAGCGCCCGGCGGTCATCGAGGCCGCCGACGGCCTGGAGGCGATCGAGCGGCAGTCGCTGGACGTGGTGCTGTGCAACCCGCCCTTCCACCAGCAGCAGGTGGTCGGCGACTTCCTGGCCTGGCGCATGTTCCAGCAGGCCCGCGAGGCGCTGGTGGTCGGTGGCGCCCTGTACATGGTGGGCAACCGCCACCTGGGCTATCACAGCAAGCTGGCGCGCCTGTTCCGAGGCGTCGAGCAGGTGGCGGCGACGCCGAAGTTCGTGGTGCTCAAGGCGCGCAAGTAAGGCCTTCAGTGCGTGGTCAGGCCGGCCGCGCCCATGAACAGGCGCATGCCGTAGGCGGCCACCCCCAGGGCCGCCACGCTGAGCGTCCAGATCAGCGCCAGCCAACCCAGGCGCTGCCAGAGCGGCGCCTTTTCGTGCTCGTGCTCATGCCTGTCCATCATGACCTCCCCGGCTCAATGGTAACCATCCTCGTGGGTCACCTTGCCGCGGAACACGTAGTAGCTCCAGAAGGTGTACCCCAGGATCAGCGGAATGATGAACAGCGTCCCCACCAGCATGAAGCTCTGGCTCTGCGGCGGCGCGGCGGCCTCCCAGATCGACACGGAGGGCGGGATGATGTTCGGCCACAAGCTGATGCCCAGACCGCTGTAGCCGAGGAAGATCAGCGCCAGCGTCAGCAGGAACGGCGTATAGTGCGCCTCCCGCGCCACGGCACGGATCAGCCCGTACAACGTGGCCAGCACCAGCAGCGGTACCGGCAGGAACCACAACAGGTTGGGCATCGCGAACCAGCGGCCGGCGATCTGCGGGTAGGCCAGCGGCGTCCACAAGCTGACGAGGGCGATGACCGTGAGCAGGGCGAGGGCCAGCGGCCGAGCCAGCACGTGCATCTGCCGTTGCAGCGGGCCTTCGGTCTTCATGATCAGCCAGGTACACCCCAGCAGCGCGTAGGCGACGATCAGCCCGGCGCCGCAGAACAGGCTGAACGGCGTCAACCAGTCCAGTGCGCCGCCGGCGTAGCTGCGGTCGACCACCTTGAAGCCTTCGATGAAGGCACCGAGCGCGACGCCCTGGAAGAAGGTCGCCACCAGCGAGCCGCCGATGAAGGCCTTGTCCCAGACATGACGCCGGTCGGCCTTGGCTTTGAAGCGGAACTCGAAGGCCACGCCCCGGAAGATCAGCCCGACCAGCATCAGCATCAAGGGCAGGTAGAGGGCCGACAGCACCACCGAGTAGGCCATGGGGAAGGCGCCGAACAGCCCGGCGCCTCCCAGCACCAGCCAGGTCTCGTTGCCGTCCCAGACCGGGGCGACCGTGTTCATCATGACGTCGCGGTCGTGCTCGGCCTTGACGAAAGGGAAGAGCATGCCGATACCGAGGTCGAAGCCGTCCATCACCACGTACATCATGATGCCGAAGATGATGATCATGGCCCAGATCAGGGGAAGGTCGATGTCCATGGCTCAGCTCCTCTCGCTCGGGGTGACGGACGTGTCGTCCTGGCCTTCGACGGCGGCCGACAATGGCCGTGCCGGGGTACGCGGGCGACCGGGACCGCCTGGCTTGTGCTCGTGTCCCTCGCCGCTGTGCGGCCCCTTGCGCACCAGGCGCATCATGTAGGCGAAGCCAACGCCGAACACCGCGAAGTACACCAGCACGAACATCACCAGGGTGAACCCTAGCTGCGCATAGCTGTGGTTGGATACGCCGTCGGCGGTGCGCATCAGCCCGTAGACTACCCAAGGCTGGCGGCCGATCTCGGTGGTGAACCAGCCGGCGAGGATCGCGATCAATCCGGCCGGGCCCATCCACAGCGCCATGTGCAGGAACGGGCGCGAGCTGTACAAGGTGCCGCGCTTGCGCAGCCAGAGGCTCCACAGGCCGGTGGCGATCATCAGCATGCCGAGCCCGACCATGACCCGGAACGACCAGAAGATGATGGTCGAATTGGGCCGGTCCTCGGGCGGGAAGTCCTTCAGCGCCGGCACCTGCTTGTCCAGGCTGTGGGTCAGGATCAGGCTGCCGAGCACGGGAATCTCCAGCGCATAGCGCGTGGTCTCGGCCTGCATGTCGGGCAGGCCGAAGAGGATCAGGGGCGTCGGCTCGCCGGGCGGGTTTTCCCAGTGCCCTTCGATGGCGGCGATCTTGGCCGGCTGGTGCTCGAGGGTGTTGAGGCCATGGAAGTCGCCGATCACCGCCTGGACGGGCGCCACGATCAGGGCCATCCACATGGCCATCGACAGCATCGTGCGCACCGCTGGGTTGTCGCGACCCCGCAACAGGTGCCAGGCCGCCGACGCGCCGACGAAGAAGGCCGTGGCGACGAAGGCGGCGACGGCCATGTGCATCAGGCGGAACGGGAACGACGGGTTGAAGATCACCGCCAGCCAGTCCATCGGGACCACCCGGCCGTCGACGATCGCATGGCCCTGCGGGGTGTGCATCCAGCTGTTGGAGGCCAGGATCCAGAAGGTCGAGACCAGGGTACCCAAGGCCACCATGAGCGTGGCGAAGAAGTGCAGGCCACGCCCGACGCGGTTCCAGCCGAACAGCATGACGCCCAGGAAGCCGGCCTCGAGGAAGAAGGCGGTCAACACCTCGTAGGTCAGCAGCGGACCGGTGATGGCGCCGGCGAAGTCGGAAAAGCGGCTCCAGTTGGTGCCGAACTGATAGGCCATGACCAGCCCGGAGACCACGCCCATGCCGAAGTTGACCGCGAAGATCTTCGACCAGAAGGTGTAGAGGTCGCGGTACACCTGGCGATCGGTCTTCAGCCAGAGGCCTTCGAGCACCGCCAGGTAACTCGCCAGGCCGATGGTGATGGCCGGGAACAGGATGTGGAACGAGACGGTGAAGGCGAACTGGATACGGGCCAGGTCGAGTGCTTCGAGACCGAACATGCTGCCTCCTGAATGCGTGAACATCGGCCTGGGCCTGTGCCCTGCCGTCCACGTCTATCGAGTGCGCACCCTGCGGATTGTTCGATCGGACTTCGTCACCTGGGCCGAGCGATCAGATTCCGCTGGGACATTCTTTGATACACGTCAATGCGTGCCAAGAGCATAGCCCCATACGAGTGCCCTATTGATGCGGTGCGTTGCCACAGGTCGGTTGTCCTTCGTGCAACCCGTGGCGACCCGGCATCTTGTAATCCTTTGTTACACTCCAGGGGCGTTCGTCACTTGTGCCTTCTTTCAGGATTCCCAGCCCCATGCCTGCCTCCGCCCCTCGACGCCTGCGGCACCATCGCGCTTTCGTTGCCTTCTGGTTCGCCCGCGTCTTCACCGCCAGCGGCTTCCAGATGCTCACCGTGGCCATCGGCTGGCACCTCTACCAGCTGACCGGCAGTGTGCTCGACCTGGGCCTGGTCGGCCTGGTCGAGTTCGCGCCCCGTGTGCTGTTCATGCTGCACACCGGCCATGTCGCCGACCGTTACGACCGGCGCCGCGTCGCGGCGCTGTGTCAGGGCCTGCAAGGCGTGATCGCCCTGTCGCTGGCGGTGGCCAGTGCCAGTGACAGCGTCAGCCGCGAGATGATCTTCATCCTCGCCTTCATGCTGGGCGCCACCCGCTCGTTCGAAATGCCGGCCACCCAGGCGCTGCTGCCCAACGTGGTGCCACCCGGGCTGTTTCCGCGCGCGGTGGCGGCTTCGGCGTCGGCCACCCAGTCGGCGACCATCGTCGCGCCTGCCATCGGGGGCTTGCTCTATGCCTTCGGTAGCCTGTGGGTCTACGGCCCTACCGTCGTGCTCTACACCATCGCCTGCACGCTGACCCTGGGCCTGGACGCTCACCAGCATGTCGCCCAGCGCGGACGTGCCACCCTGGAATCGCTGCTGGCGGGCGTGCGCTTCATCCGCAGCCGCCAGGACATCCTCGGCGCGATCTCGCTGGACCTGTTCGCAGTCCTGCTGGGCGGCGCCACCGCCCTGCTGCCAGTATTCGCCAAGGACATCCTGCTCACGGGCCCTTGGGGCCTGGGCCTGCTGCGCTCGGCACCCGCGGTCGGGGCCTTGCTGATGTCGGTGTGGCTCGCGCGCTTTCCGGTGGAGCGCCAGGTAGGGCGGGTGATGTTCACCGCCGTCGGCGTGTTCGGCGTGGCGACCATCGGTTTCGGCCTGTCGACCTCGTTCTGGTTCTCGCTGGCCGTGCTGGTGGTCCTGGGTGCTGCCGACATGATCAGCATGGTCATCCGCAGCGCCTTCGTGCAGCTGGAAACCCCTGACGAGATGCGCGGCCGGGTGAGCGCGGTCAATGGCCTGTTCATCGGGGCCTCGAATCAGCTCGGCGAGTTCGAGTCGGGCCTCACGGCGCACTGGTTCGGCACGGTGCCGGCGGTGGTGCTGGGCGGGGTCGGTACGTTGGTGGTAACCGGGGCCTGGATCGTGCTGTTCCCGACCCTGGCGGGCCGCGACCCTATGCACAGCAAGCGCCCGGACGCCTGACCCAGGCGGCTAGAGCGGCAGCGTCATCGCCCACTCGTGGCTGACGCGGGCCCTATAGCCTTCTCCAGTGCGCGACCAGCCACTGGCCAGGTACAGGCCGATGGCTGCCTGATTGTCCGGATCGACCGACAGCTGCAGCGCGCGGGCCTGTGGCCACACAGTACGTACCAGCGCCGGCAGCGCGCCCATGCAGAAACGTCCCAGGCCCTGCCCCTGGCACCGCCAGTCGACCTGCAAGGCATTGAGCGTCACCGCGTCCGGCGCAGCCCAGGTCGGCAGGTGCGCCCCGCGCTCGAGCAACATGAACGCCTTCGGCGCATCCTCCACCAGCAAGACGATGCCGCGCCGGTCATCGCTGTCCACGCTGAGCAGGATGTACAGCGCGTTGGCAATGTCGCCGGCAAAACGCATCTGTTCGGGGTGTACCTGAAGGTCGTTCAACTGCTCGCGTTGAGCCTGCGACAGCTGGTGGTAATCGATCAGTTGCATGGGACGCGCTCGGTGAGGCGCGCGACGAGGCGGCGCAGGGACCACGGAATCGATCAAGTGTACTGCAACACGCGTTACCGCCTGGCAACCATGCTGGTATGATGCGCGGCTTTTTTCACCCTGGATAAAACCACGGGCCCTGATACGGTCTGTGCTTTGCTGATGGGGTCGACACATTTTCAAGGCGCTGGAGCGTCCTGAGGAGCGGGCATGCTGGAACGGCTGTTTCAACTGAGAGCACACAATACCAACGTGCGCACCGAGATACTGGCGGGCATCACGACTTTCCTGGCCATGGCCTACATCCTGTTCGTCAACCCGAGCATCCTCGGCGAAACCGGCATGGACAAGGGCGCGCTGTTCGTCGCC
>JAQZAY010000233.1 GCA_029239415.1 Pseudomonas sp.
CCTCAACTACTCCATGTACGTGATCATGGACCGGGCCCTGCCGCACATCGGCGATGGCCTGAAACCGGTGCAGCGCCGCATCGTCTATGCCATGAGCGAGCTGGGGCTCGATGCCGATTCCAAGCACAAGAAATCCGCGCGTACCGTCGGCGACGTGCTCGGCAAGTTCCACCCGCACGGCGACTCGGCCTGCTACGAAGCCATGGTGCTGATGGCGCAGCCGTTCAGCTACCGCTATACCCTGGTCGACGGCCAGGGCAACTGGGGCGCGCCGGATGATCCGAAGTCGTTCGCCGCCATGCGCTACACCGAGGCCCGCCTGTCGCGCTACTCCGAAGTGCTGCTCAGCGAACTGGGCCAGGGCACCTCGGACTGGGTGCCCAACTTCGACGGCACCTTGCAGGAGCCCGCGGTGTTGCCGGCGCGCCTGCCCAACATCCTGCTCAATGGCACCACCGGCATCGCCGTGGGCATGGCTACCGACGTGCCGCCGCACAACCTGCGCGAGGTTGCCAGTGCCTGCGTGCGCCTGCTCGACGAGCCCAAGGCTACCGTCGAGCAGCTTTGCGAACATATCCAGGGGCCGGACTACCCGACCGAGGCCGAGATCATCACCCCTCGCGCCGAGCTGCAGAAGATGTACGAAAGCGGCAAGGGCTCGATCCGCATGCGCGCCGTGTTTCGCATCGAGGACGGCGACATCGTCGTCACCGCGCTGCCGCACCAGGTCTCCGGCGCCAAGGTGCTGGAGCAGATCGCCGCGCAGATGCAGGCCAAGAAGCTGCCGATGGTCGCCGACCTGCGTGACGAGTCCGACCACGAGAATCCCTGCCGCATCGTCATCATCCCACGCTCGAACCGTATCGATGCCGACGAGCTGATGCAGCACCTGTTCGCCACCACCGACCTCGAGAGTACCTACCGGGTCAACATCAACATCATCGGCCTGGATGGTCGTCCGCAGCTGAAGAACCTGCGCATGCTGCTGGTGGAGTGGCTGCAGTACCGTACCGAGACCGTCCGCCGCCGGTTGCGTTTCCGCCTGGACAAGGTCGAGCGCCGCCTGCACCTGCTCGACGGGTTGCTGGTTGCCTTCCTCAACCTGGACGAGGTGATCCATATCATCCGCACCGAGGACCAGCCCAAGGCCGCGCTGATCGCCCGCTTCGAGCTCAGCGAGATCCAGGCCGACTACATCCTCGAGACGCGGCTGCGTCAACTGGCCCGCCTTGAAGAGATGAAGATCCGCGGCGAGCAGGACGACCTGCGCAAGGAACAGACCAAGCTCACGTCCCTGCTGGGCAGCGAGGCCAAGCTGCGCAAGCTGGTGCGTACCGAGCTGATCAAGGACGCCCAGACCTATGGCGACGACCGCCGCTCGCCGATCGTCGCGCGCTCCGAAGCCAGGGCCCTGTCGGAAACCGAGCTGATGCCGACCGAGCCGGTCACGGTGGTGCTGTCGGAGAAAGGCTGGGTGCGCTGCGCCAAAGGCCACGACATCGACGCCACCGGGCTTTCCTACAAGGCCGGCGATGGCTTCCGCGCCGCGGCAGCGGGGCGCTCGAACCAGTTTGCCGTGTTCATCGACTCGACCGGGCGCAGCTACTCGCTGGCGGCCCATAGCCTGCCGTCCGCGCGCGGGCAGGGCGAGCCGCTCACCGGCCGCCTGACGCCGCCGCCAGGTGCCGTCTTCGAATGCGTGCTGCTGCCCGAGGACGACGCGCTCTACGTGGTCGCGTCCGATGCCGGCTACGGCTTCGTGGTCAAGGGCGAGGATCTGCAGGCCAAGAACAAGGCCGGCAAGGCCTTGCTCAGCCTGCCCAACGGGGCCAAGGTGATCGCCCCGCGTCCGCTTGCCAACCGCGAGCAGGACTGGCTTGGCGCGGTGACCAGCGAAGGACGCCTGCTGGTATTCAAGGTCAGCGACCTGCCCCAGCTGGGCAAGGGCAAGGGCAACAAGATCATCGGTGTTCCCGGTGAACGGGTAGCCAGCCGCGAGGAGTTCGTGACCGACCTGGCGGTGATCACCGAGGGAGCGACGCTGGTATTGCAGGCCGGCAAGCGCACTTTGTCGCTCAAGCCTGACGACCTGGAACACTACAAGGGTGAACGTGGCCGCCGTGGCAACAAGCTGCCACGCGGCTTCCAGCGGGTAGACAGCCTGACGGTGGAAGTCCCGGCCTGATCAGACTCCTGCCTGCGACGGCTATTTCAACGCCGTTCAGGGCAGAAACGCTGGAGTCGATCGGTCATTTCGCGGATGATAGGCCCCTCGCGGCACCAGCGTGGCTGTGTGCCCGTTTGAATCTACATGTGATCGTTGCGGTTGCCTTGAGGCGACCGCCTGGATGGGATGATGAAATTTCTGCGCCTTCCATTTGTTCTGTTGATGACTGGCGTACTGGGTCTGGCCGGTTGCAGCATGCACCAGCCTGTTTCCCTGTACCAGCTCGACAGCGGTGACCCAGAGCTGCCCAAGCAAGCCTCGGGCATGGCGGTGGTGCTCGGCCCCGTTTCGCTGGCGGACTACCTGCAACGCGAAACCTTCCTGCAGCGTCAGGCTGATGGCAGCCTGACCGCGGCCACGGACGGTCGGTGGGCGGGTAGCCTGTCTTCGGACATCGACCAGTTGCTGGTGCGTCAGCTTGCCTCGCGCCTTGACAGCCAACGCGTGGTGCTGGCCCCGGCCAGCACGGGCTTCAGCCCGGACGTGCAGGTGCTGCTGTCGATCACTCGCCTGGACTCGGGCACCAGCCAGCCGGCTATCCTCGATGCCCAGTGGCGCTTGCTCGACCGGCGTGGCCATGTACGGGACAACCGCATCGTTCACCTGGAGCAGCAGCACCAGGGTTCCGAGGCCTCACAGGTCCAGGCCCAGGGGCAGCTGTTGCAAAAGCTCGCCGAGCAGTTGAGCGCGGCGCTCAAGCCGCTGGCCAACCAGCCGGCCATTGCCGAGGAGCCGCCGAAGAAAGCGGCGCCTGCCCAAGTTCGTAAAGAGCCGGAGAAATCCAAGATTCCAATGGCTTCGCCGATTCGTACCGATATGGAAGTGTTCAGGTTCTGAGCCCCATGACCCACAAAAAAGCCCGCATCGTTGCGGGCTTTTTTGTGGGCGCCGGGTTCAGGGAGTACCCAACGGAGCGGCCTGTCCTCAGGCCTGGCGTTCAGCCATGCGCGCCAGCTGGCGCTCGAGCATCGAGGGGTATGGCTCCAGCAACCGCTCCACGCAACACGCGCCTTCAGGGCTAGCAATGGGCCGGATACGCGCACGCTGGCGAACCAGGCTGTCGTCGCTGATCTTGCGCTCCACCAGCAGCAGGTTGCGGCTGTGCTGGGACAGCGCCAGGGCGTCCTGGGCCTTGTCGGTGAGCAGCAGGTCGACCTGGCTCAGGCCGTTGAGGCCATCGCCCACCGCCAGGCCCAGTTGCAATTGCAGGGTGATACCGCTGTCTGCCACTTCAACCTGCAGGGCGTGGCCCAGGGCACGCAGCAGTTCACCGCAGCAGATGGCATTGGTGAGGTAGTCCTCGCCGCTTTCACCGCTGTGGAACAGCAACAGCGTGCTGCCGTCGTTGAGCGTGTACATCTGGCCTTCATACAGCGAAGCGGCCTGCTCGAGGCAGTCGCGATAGCGTTCCAGCAGCTCGGTCAGGCGTGCTCGCGGCAGGCGGCGCAGCTGCTCCTGCGAGCCAAGCTGCACGGCAAGCACGGCGCTTGCCTGGGGCTCGGTGCTGGCGGCGGCGCTGGGCTTGACCGCGGTATCCTCCTGGTCCATCAGGCCGGCGAATGCTTCGTCGTCCGCATAGCCGGCGTCGTCGCTGCCAGTGGTCTCGACCTTGGCCGGGCGCTTGTGCGCTGGTGGCTCGGTGAATTCGGAGTCGTGCAGGTCGTGAACCTCGAAGGCCTCGCCGTCTTCTTCAACGTAGGCTTCAGGCTCTGGCTCGGGCGGCGGCTCGGGCGCCAGGCGCGCGTGCAGCTGGCGGGCCAGGTCACCGATCTCGTCCTGGCGATCGGTCGCCGGGGTGTTGTGGTGCGGGTCGCGCAGCCATACCCGCAGTTGCAGCAGCGGGGTCGACATGTATCGTCCCAGGCGCAGGCTCAAGGCCAGGGCAAGGGCCAGCAGGATCGCCGCCAGGATACCCATGCTCTGCATGCTGATGGTCAGCGGCTGCTGGAACTGGGTCATGTCCAGGCTGATGCGCAGCTGCCCGGCGGTCACGTCCTGGAAGGTGATCTTGGTCTGGAAGAGTCCCTCGGCCTCGCCCAGCAGCCCGTTCTTCGGTCGCTGGCCGGCTTCGGCGAGGATCCGGTTGTCGACGCTGTAGATCGCCGCATGGGCCACCAGAGGGTTTTTCACCAGGTTGCCCAGCAGCACGTTGAGGCTGAGGATGTCATTGGACACCAGCAGCTCGGTTGCCGAGGTCGCGGTCTGGGTGGTCAGGCTCTGGCCAAGCGCGTCGGCCTGTTCGTGCATGGCCTGCTTGAACTGCAAACCCATGACGCAGGCGTAGATCACCAGCGCCAGGGCCACCAGAAAGATGTTGTAGCAGGCGATCCGCAGTGCCAGCGGAATGCGACGCTGACTCAGGGCGCGGTAGATCATGATGAAGAAGTTGTCAGTCTTGACGGGCGTGGGCCGGTTCACAGAGCGCGGCTCTTTATGGCGGAAAAGTGCTGCGCAGTATAGCGAGCACTCCAGGGTCGGCAAAGCATCGACTGCGCCCGTGGTCATCGAAAGTCGGTAGAATGCGATTTTTTCATCGAGCCGGAGCCTGTCTTGCGCGAAATCGTCCTGATCAACATCACCGGTGAGGACCGACCAGGTCTTACCGCAGCCATCACCGGCGTCCTGCTCCAGGACGGTGTGAACATCCTCGACATCGGCCTGGCGGTGATGCACGGCACGCTGTCGTTCGGCATCCTGGTCGACATCGCCGACAACGAGGCCGCCTCGGCCCTGCTGCAAAGCGTGCAGAGCAAGGCGCACCAGCTGCACCTGCAGGCGCGCTACACGCCTGTCACCGAGGCTGACTACCAGCGTTGGGTCGACAATCAGGGCGACCCACGGCACATCGTGACCCTGCTCAGCCGCAAGGTCACCCCCGCGCAGTTGCAGCACGTCAGCGAAGTGATTTCCCGCTACGGCATGACCATCGAACGCATCGAGCGACTTTCCTCGCGCGTTGCGCTGGACGCCTCGACCGACAAGGGCAAGGCGTGCCTGGAGATTTCCGTGCGTGGCGAGCCGAGCGATGCCCAGGCCATGCGGGCAGACTTCTTTGCCCTGGCGCAAACGCTGGACATGGATGTCGCCTTCCAGCAGGACAACCTGTTCCGCCGCAATCGCCGCCTGGCCGTGTTCGACATGGACTCGACGCTGATCGAGGCCGAAGTCATCGATGAGCTGGCCAAGGCCGCTGGGGTGGGCGAGCAGGTCTCGGCCATCACCGAGCGCGCCATGCGCGGCGAGCTGGATTTTCGCGCCAGCTTCAAGGAGCGCATGGCGCTGCTCAAGGGGCTGGACGTCGGCGTGCTGGACGAGATCGGGGCTTCGCTGCGCCTGACCGAGGGCGCCGAGAACCTGTTTGCCGAGCTCAAGCGGATGGGCTACAAGACCGCTATCCTCTCCGGCGGCTTCTCCTATTTCGCCAAGCAGGTACAGGCGCGCCTGGGCATCGACTATGTATTTGCCAACGAACTCGAAGTGGTGGAAGGCAAGGTGACCGGGGTGGCGGTCGAGCCGATTGTCGACGCCCAGCGCAAGGCCGACCTGCTCAAGGAGCTGGCGCACAAGGAAGGCTTGCAACTGGAGCAGACCATCGCCGTGGGCGATGGCGCCAATGACCTGCCGATGCTTGCGCTGGCAGGGCTGGGCGTAGCCTTCAGGGCCAAGCCGTTGGTGAGGCAGTCGGCGAAGCAGGCGATCTCGACCCTGGGCCTCGATGGCGTGCTGTACCTGCTGGGCATGCGCGACCGCGACGCCCGCGGCCAGAACGTGTAGGGAGCGGCGGGACACGAAAAGGCCCTGCATGATCGGATCATGCAGGGCCTTGTTCATGGCGTAGGCTACGCCTGCGCCGGCAGCGCCAACTGCTGGCCCATGCTCACTGCCGAACCTGCACCCAGGTTCTCTGCCCACTTGACCTGCTCCGGCC
>JAQZAY010000234.1 GCA_029239415.1 Pseudomonas sp.
CCCTTGGTTTCTAGACAATCTCCAAGCTCAGGAAATAGCGTTTCTCATACTCTACTGGAGACAGGGCATTGCCGCCCCAGCGTGACCCTGCAACACCAAATCGCGTGCTCGGAGAACTATGTCGGATTGCCCTACGAACCGGTTGAGTAGCAGGCGAGCGGCATGCCGGCAACATTGGACAACGCCGGTCGACAGTCGCATGAACCGTTACGCCAAGCGTAACGATCATCGAGCCCGGTTGATTGATGTGTCATGACGCGACTTTTACTGTGGGCTCACTACAGCGAAGAGGCGTGGAGTGAGCATGACAACCACAACAACAACCGACCCGCGCTGGTCGCGTCGCCGCACCGCCAAGCAGCAGCGACTGGAAAACGTGCGAGCCTTCGCCGATGGCGTGGTATTGCCAACCGAGCGGATCGTCGAAGCCCTCGAAGCGCTGATGCTGCCGGGCGACCGGGTGGTGCTCGAAGGCAATAACCAGAAGCAGGCTGATTTTCTGTCGCGCTCGCTGGCCAAGGTGGCCCCTGGAAAGCTGCATGACTTGCACATGATCATGCCCAGCGTCGGGCGGCCGGAACACCTGGATCTGTTCGAACGCGGTATCGCGCGCAAACTCGATTTCTCCTTTGCCGGCACCCAGAGCCTGCGCATCAGTCAGCTGCTCGAAGACGGCCTCCTGGAAGTCGGCGCGATCCACACCTACATCGAGTTGTACGCGCGGCTGGTGGTCGACCTGATTCCCGACGTGGTGCTGTCGGCCGGGTTCATGGCTGACCGCCAGGGCAATATCTATACCGGTCCCAGCACCGAGGACACTCCCGCGCTGATCGAGCCGGCCGCGTTCAGCGATGGCATTGTGATCGTGCAGGTCAATCAACTGGTGGACGATGTCAGCGACCTGCCGCGGGTGGATATCCCTGCGTCCTGGGTAGATTTCGTGGTGGTGGCCGACAAGCCGTTCTACATCGAGCCGCTGTTCACCCGAGACCCTCGGCACATCAAGCCGGTGCATGTGCTGATGGCGATGATGGCGATCCGCGGCATCTACGAGAAACACAACGTGCAGTCGCTCAACCATGGCATCGGCTTCAACACTGCCGCAATCGAGCTGATTCTGCCGACCTACGGGGAGTCCCTTGGACTCAAGGGCAAGATCTGCCGCAACTGGACACTCAACCCGCACCCGACGCTGATTCCGGCCATCGAAAGTGGCTGGGTCGAGAGCGTGCATTGCTTCGGCACCGAGCTTGGCATGGAGCATTACATCGCCGCGCGTCCGGACGTGTTCTTCACGGGACGCGATGGCTCGTTGCGCTCGAACCGGATGATGTGCCAGCTGGCCGGTCAATACGCCGTAGACCTGTTCATCGGCGCCACCCTGCAGGTGGATGGCGACGGTCATTCTTCCACCGTTACCCGCGGACGCCTGGCTGGTTTCGGCGGTGCGCCGAACATGGGTCACGACCCGCGCGGCCGTCGCCATGGCACCCCGGCGTGGCTGGACATGCGCCAGGATCAAGGGGACGCGCCAGACGCCTTGCTTGAACGTGGCAAGAAACTCGTGGTGCAGATGGTCGAAACCTACCAGGAGGGCGGCAAGCCGACCTTCGTGCCGACGCTGGACGCTATTGAAGTCGCGAAGAAATGTGGAATGCCGTTGGCACCGATCATGATCTACGGCGATGACGTGACGCACCTGCTGACCGAAGAGGGCATCGCCTACCTGTACAAGGCGCGCTCGCTGGAGGAGCGCCAGGCGATGATCGCTGCCGTGGCCGGGGTGACCGCCATTGGCCAGCGTCATGATCCCAAGGACACCGAGCGCATGCGCCGCGAGGGCCTGATCGCCTTGCCCGAGGACTTGGGCATTCGCCGTACCGATGCCACGCGCGAGCTGCTGGCGGCCAAGAGTGTCGCCGACCTCGTCGAGTGGTCAGGTGGTCTGTACAACCCGCCCGCCAAGTTCAGGAGCTGGTAATGCACGCATTCAATCTGCATACCCGTGCGGTCAGCACGAGCGAACGGCTGGCCGACTTCGCCGTCGAGGCCTTGATCGACGAAGCCGACCTGTCGCCCAAGCCTGCGCTGGTGGACAAACGTGGCAGCGGCGCGCACTGCGATCTGCACCTGGGCCTGATGCACGCATCGGCCTTGGCGCTGTGGCCGTGCTTCAAGGAAATGGCCCAGGCCGCTGAAGCGATGGGCACCATCGATCTGCCGCTGCGCGAAACCATTGGCCGCCTGGGCCGGGAAGGCGAACAGGCCATGCTGATGACCACCGGCGGGGTGAACACCCACCGTGGCGGGATCTGGGCGCTGGGCTTGCTGGTATCTGCCGCAGCGCTCGACACCCGGGATCTCTCCCCTGCGACCCTGAGCCTGCGCGTGGCACGCCTGGCGCTGCTCGATGACCGCTTCGCCCCGCAGACCGCCAGTCATGGTGCCCAGGTCGCGCGGCAGTACGGGGCACGCGGTGCTCGCGAAGAGGCACAGTTGGGGTTCCCGTCGGTGCTGCTGCGTGGCCTTCCGCAACTCAGGCGCAGCCGCGCCGCAGGCCATGGCGAACAGAACGCCAGGCTCGACGCCTTGCTGGCGATCATGGCCCATCTCGGCGACACCTGCGTGCTCTACCGCGCAGGCCTGGCGGGGCTGCAAACCATGCAGGCGGGTGCCCAGGCGGTACTCGATGCAGGTGGCAGCGCCAGCCTGCCGGGGCGCCGGCGGCTGCTCGAGCTGGATCGACAGCTCCTGCAGCTCAATGCCTCGCCCGGTGGCGCCGCCGACCTGCTGGCGGCGTGCCTGCTGATCGATCGTCTGGAGCAAGGCGGCCTGAGCGCCGAGGGAGCGTACTGATGGAAACCTTGAATTTTGAATTCCCCGCTGGCCTGCCGGGCCGAGGCCGGGCGCTGGTGGGCTGTGTCGGCTCGGGCGACCTCGAAGTACTGATCGAGCCCGGCCAGGCCGGCAAGCTGACGATTGCCGTGCAAACCTCGGTCAACGGTGCCGCCGTCCGCTGGCAGCAGTTGTTCGAACGTATTTTCGAGGAGCGCATGCCCCCTGCACTGAACATCGACATCCATGACTTCGGCGCGACGCCTGGCGTTGCGCGGCTGCGCCTGGAGCAAGGCTTCGAGGAGATCGGCCATGACTGACACCGCGCGTTTGCTCAGCAAGCAAAGCTTCGTCGAGCTCGGTGCCCGCCAACGGGCAAAGGCCCTGCTTGATGCCGGCACGTTTCGCGAGCTGATCGACCCGTTCGAGCGGCTGATGTCGCCCTGGTTGGCTCGGCAGGGCGTAGTCCCCCAGGCCGACGACGGCGTGGTGATCGCCAAGGGTCTGATCGAGGGACAGCCTGCGGTAATCGCGGCCATCGAGGGCGCGTTCCAGGGCGGCAGCCTGGGCGAGGTCGGCGGCGCCAAGATCGCCGGCGCCCTCGAACTGGCCGCAGAAGACAACCGCAAAGGCATTCCCACACGCGCCGTGCTGTTGCTGGAGACTGGCGGGGTGCGCTTGCAAGAGGCCAACCTGGGGCTGGCCGCAATCGCCGAGATCCACGCGGCGATTGTCGATCTGCGCCAGTACCAGCCTGTGATCGGCGTGGTGGCGGGAAGCGTCGGTTGCTTCGGGGGGATGTCGATTGCCGCCGGACTGTGCAGCTACCTGCTGGTGACTCGGGAGGCCCGGCTGGGCCTCAACGGCCCTCAGGTGATCGAGCAGGAAGCAGGCATCGATGAGTACGACTCCCGCGACCGGCCCTTCATCTGGAGCCTGACGGGGGGTGAACAGCGCTTTGCCAGTCATCTGGTGGATGGGTATGTCGCCGATGAAGTCAGCCAGATTCGCCAGAGCATCTGCCAATTCCTGCGTCAGGGCGTACCGCCTGTGCACCGCAGCCAGCAAGCCGAGCTGTTCCTGCAACGGCTGGGCGCGCTCGACGCCGCGCCACAAATCGACCCGGCGACGGTTCGCCGCCTGTATCAGGGAGACCGCTCATGAGCACTCATTCCACGCGTGGGTTGCATTGGTTCCAGGCGTTGAGCGAAGGCGCCGCGCAGCTCAGCGGCCTGCCCGCGTCGCTGAAAGTCGCCGATGCTCAACTGGGCGAATGGCCCGCGCGCTACCTGGCGGTGGTGGCCGATCCGGCCAACCGCTTTGCACGTGCGCGCGACGGTGAAGTCGGCCTCCTGGAAGGCTGGGGCCTGGCCCATGCCGTGGATCAGGCCATTGCTGCCGACCGCGACCAGCCGCACAAGCGCGTACTCGTCGCGATTGTCGATGTGCCGAGCCAGGCGTATGGCCGCCGTGAAGAGGCGCTGGGCATCCATCAGGCCCTGGCGGGTGCTGCCGACAGCTACGCCCGGGCGCGGTTGGCCGGGCACCCGGTGATTGCGCTGTTGGTGGGCAAGGCCATGTCGGGAGCGTTCCTGGCCCACGGTTATCAGGCCAACCGTCTGATCGCGCTGCGCGACGACGGCGTGATGGTGCACGCCATGGGCAAGGCATCGGCGGCGCGGGTCACCTTGCGCAGTGTCGAGGAGCTGGAAGCCCTGGCCGCCAGCGTGCCGCCGATGGCCTATGACATCGACAGCTACGCGAGCCTGGGGCTGCTATGGCAAACCTTGCCTGTCAGCAGCGCACAGCAACCGTCGCCGTCCGACCTTGGACGCGTCCAGGAAAGCCTGATCGAGGCGGTCAAGGACGTGCAGGCCAGCGGTCGCGACTTGAGCAGCCGGCTCGGTGCGAGCAATCGCTCAGCGTCGCGCCAAGTGCGTGACCTGTTGCGCGCGCAGTGGTGAACCCATGACGACCTTTCTGCCCCACGACCTGCTCTGGATCGACCGTTGCGAAGCGCTGCCCGCTGATGCGCCGGACTGGGCATGCGAAGCCGTGCGCCAGGGTGATCCGGTGGTGGTTCGTCGTGCACGGTGTGAGGTGGATCAGGTTGCCGTAGGGGTGCGTGGGCGTAGCCGCGGGCACCGTTACGCGACCGTGGTGCGCAAGTCTGCGGTGCTGCGCCATGTCAGTCCCGAGCAACTGTCGCTGGCAACGGCGGCTGTCTGGCCTGCGTTGCAGGCCTTGCGCTTGCTCGAGCCCGTGCTGAATGCCACGAGCCTGGTCTGGGGCGTCGGCGGCAGTGCCGGTTTCGAGCTGGCCACGGGGATCCGCGCGCTGCACCAGGACAGCGACCTGGACTTGATCCTGCGCACGCCCGAACCGCTCGATCGGCAGCAGGCGGCGCAGCTGTTGCAACAGTTGCACACCCCGCTTTGCCGCGTCGATGCGCAGCTGCAAACCCCATGCGGCGGCGTGGCCTTGGGCGAATGGGCCAGTGCTGCCCGGCGGGTATTACTCAAGGCCAATGAGGGCGCGCGACTGGTGTCTGACCCGTGGCAGCCTCTGGAGTACGCAGCATGAGCAGCTGGCTGGTGTTTCCGGGGCAGGGCGCGCAGACGCCGGGCATGCTGCATCGCCTCTCGGAATCGCACATCGTGCGTGACTGCCTGAGCGAAGCCTCGCAGGTCCTGGGCGAGGACGTGTTGCAGCTGGATTCGGCTGCAGCATTGGCCTCGACCCGCGCCGTGCAGGTGTGCCTGCTGGTGGCCGGTGTCGCCTGCTCACGCCTGTTGTTGCAACAGGCGCCAGCACCGGCCTATGTCTCCGGACTCTCCATCGGCGCTTATCCGGCGGCAGTGGTGGCGGGGGCCTTGAGTTTCAGCGATGCCTTGAAACTGGTGAGCCTGCGCGGTGAATTGATGCAGCAGGCCTGGCCACAGGGCCATGGCATGACCGCGGTCATCGGGCTGGACCAGGCCAGCGTCGAGCAGCTGGTGACGCAGCTACACAGCGAGCGGACGCCGGTCTACCTGGCCAACATCAATGCCGATAACCAACTGGTGATCGCCGGCAGCGACGAGGCGATGGCGGCGGTGGGCGAGCGTGCGAAACAGCTGGGCGTGGTGGTCTGCAAGCGCCTGGCGGTCAGCGTGCCGTCCCATTGCCCGCTGCTGGCAGCTCCGGCCGCAGCGCTTGCCGAGGCGTTCGGCCAGGTGCAGGTGCAGGCACCGCGCCTGGGCTACCTGAGCAGCAGCCGCGCTCGCCCCCTGCGCACAGCAGAACAGATCCGTGACGAACTGGCCTTCAACATGT
>JAQZAY010000235.1 GCA_029239415.1 Pseudomonas sp.
GGCACCTGGAGTTCTTCCTCCCCCCAGGTCTTGTTCACCCGCTGCCCACGCTGCACGGCCGGGCGCTCGGCAATCTCCTCGGCCCAGCGCAGCACATGTGCGTACGACTGGGCATCGAGGAACTCGGCGGCCGAGTACACGTTGTTGCGCACCAGCTGTCCATACCAGGGCCATACCGCAATGTCGGCGATGGTGTAGCTGGCACCGGCCAGGTAGCGGCTTTCGGCAAGGCGGCGGTCAAGGACATCAAGCTGACGCTTGGCCTCCATGGTGAAGCGATCGATCGGGTACTTGAACTTCTCCGGCGCATAGGCATAGAAGTGCCCGAACCCGCCACCCAGATAAGGCGCCGCGCCCATCTGCCAGAACAGCCAGTTGAGCGTCTCGGTACGCCCGGCCGGATCCTTGGGCAGGAATTCGCCGAACTTCTCGGCCAGGTACAGCAGGATCGAGCCCGACTCGAACACGCGCTGCGGCGGCTGCACGCTGCGGTCGAGCAGGGCCGGGATCTTGGAGTTGGGATTGACCTGGACAAAGCCGCTGGAAAACTGGTCGCCCTCGCCGATACGGATCAGCCAGGCATCGTACTCGGCCTCGGTGTGCCCCAGTGCCAGCAGCTCCTCGAGCATGATGGTCACCTTCACGCCATTGGGCGTGGCCAGCGAATACAGCTGCAATGCATGCTCGCCGACCGGCAGCGCCTTGTCATGGGTAGGCCCGGCGACCGGGCGGTTGATGCTGGCGAACTCTCCGGTAGCGGGAGCCGGCTGCCAGACCTTGGGGGGTACATACGGGGTCTTGCTCATGAACGAACCTCCTGGTTAGACGGCGTCACGCGACATCGTACACAAGCCTTTGGCCGATCGTTCCACAAGGCGTTTCATTGGTGCGGCGCATTTTTCGAAACCCCTGTGGCATTGCCGCTGTCAGTGCTTATGCAGCATCTCTGTTCGTAACGATTGATGAAAGGAGCACCAAGATGGATTCCTACCACGTCACTCATACCGAAAATGGCTGGACCTTGAAGAAAGTCGGAGCCGAGCGGGCTTCCAAGCAGGCGGCCACCAAGGACGAGCTGCTCAAGATGCTCCCGGCATTTTTCGATGGCAAGACCGCCTCGGTGAAAATCCATCTCCAGGATGGCACGATTCAAGAGGAGCGCACCTATCCGCGGTCCGCTGACCCACGGCAGACCGAAGGCTAGGGCCTGTCGATGAGCAGCCAGCCTGCTCTGCATCTCGGCTGCGCAGGCTGGAGCCTGTCGCGCGCCTTTCTCGCGGCGTTTCCCGAACAGGGCTCGCACCTGCAACGGTACGCCGCCATCCTGCCGGCGGTGGAGATCAATACCTCCTTCTATCGCCCCCACAAGCCCGAGACCTATCGCCGCTGGGCCGACGCCGTTCCCGAGCACTTCCGCTTTTCGGTGAAGGTGCCCAGGGCAATCACCCATGAACGGCGACTGGTCGAGTGCGAGGCCTTGCTCCAGGCGTTCCTGGACGAGTGCGGCGAGCTTGGCGAACGCCTTGGCTGCCTGCTGGTGCAATTGCCGCCTTCGCTGGCCTACGCGCCAGACGAGGCGGGCACTTTTCTCCAGGCCTTGCGCCAGCGCTTTGCCGGAAGCATCGCGCTCGAGCCGCGCCATCGCTCCTGGCTCGAGGCCACACCGCTGCTGGTCGACCTTCGTATTGCCCAGGTCGCCGCGGACCCCGCGCGGATCGGCAGCGACAGCCAGCCCGGCGGCTGGAGCGGCCTGCAGTACTGGCGCCTGCATGGGTCGCCGCGCATCTACTACAGCGACTACGGCCCGGATTACCTGCAGCGTCTAGGCGCGCGGTTGCGCCAGAGCACCCAGGCGGGGATTCCCACCTGGTGCATTTTCGACAACACGGCCGCGGGCGCGGCGCTGGGCAACGCGCTGCAGGTACAGGCAGGACTGGCGGCGCCGTGATGGCCTTGGCACCTCTCGTCAGTTGCCGTGAGCGCATGGGCTTCGAGCCGGTCAATTCCAGGACAGCCCAAGGGCATAGGTGGACGAATGGAAGCAGTCGACGACAAGCGTGCAGTCAGTCGCAAAGTGATCACGCGACGCTTGATCCTGATGTTCGCAGGCCTGATGGGCCTGGCCCTGGCGGTGGGTGTGACATCCTTGTATCGCATCGCCGGCACGCTGGACGAGCGCGAGGTCACCCAGAGCCGCTTCCATGCCCAGTCGGCGCTGCAAGGGCTGCGCAAGACCCAGGAAGCGTTCCTGCTCAGCTATGCCTTCTGGCAAGTGGCCTACGATCATCTCGAGGGTTCGGTCGATCTGCGCTGGGCCTATGAGCAAGACAACGTCGGCCCTACGCTCTACAACAACAGTGGCTATGAGGGCGTGTTCATCATCGACGACGCCAGGACGGCGTACGCGATGCTCGATGGCCAGTTGAGCGACGCGCCGATCGAGCAGTTCACCGAAGCCAAGGCGCAAATCCTCCAGCAGGCCCGGCTGGCGTCGCAGCGTGACCAGGCCGCCTCCGGCTTCGTGATGTTCCGTGGCCGGCCGGCGCTGTTCGTGGCCGCCGTCATCCGCCCTCCGGCGATGCCTCACCACCTGCCGGCGCCTCGCTCTGTGATGACCTTCATCCACCCCCTGACCCCGGCGTTTCTCGAACCGCTGGGCAACAGCGTGGGCCTGCAAGGGTTCGCAGTCAGTGCAGCGGACAGCGTCACCCCGGACCGCGGCTACCTGGCCCTGGAGGATACCGGCCATGGGCTGGGCTGGCAGATCCACCGCCCCGGCACCGAGCTGGTATGGGCGGTGGTGCCGCCGCTGGCCGTGGCCTTGGCATTCATCCTGGTGATGATGGGCGTGCTGGGGCGGTTCGCCGTGCGCAGCAGCGCCCGCGTCGACCGCAGCTACCAGCAGCTGGCCGAATCCAGGGACGCGCTGGAGATCAGCGAAGAGCGCTTCAGGGCCGTGGCCGAAAGCGCCTCGGACTGGATATGGGAAACCGATGCCGAGCTGCGGATCACCTACCTGTCGGGACGATTCCAGGAGGTTACCGGACTTGCGGTGGATGCCTGGCTGGGCCGCTCGATCAAGGACTTGTTCGAGTGCGACACCGGGCGGGTCGCGCACTGGTTGCAGCAACTGGCGGTCTCCGACGCGGCCGGCAGCCTGCGTTGCCAGTACCACGACAGCCTGGAGCAACTGCGCATCTGCCGGGTCTCGGCGCGGGCGATCCTGCATGGGGGCGAGCACGAGGGCTTTCGCGGCACCAGCACCGACATCACCGACGAAGTCGCGGCCCATGCACAGATCCAGCACCTGTCGCAACACGACGCGCTCACTGGCCTGCCCAATCGCAACAAGCTGTTCCGGTTCATCGAGCAGACCCTGCAGGGCCCGGACCATCCACAGCTGGCCGTGCTGATGCTCGACCTCGACAACTTCAAGTCGATCAACGACAGCCTCGGTCATTCGGCCGGGGACGCGGTGCTGATCGAGGTGGCAAGCCGGCTCAACGGCGTGACGCGCGAAACCGACCTGGTGGCACGCCTGGGTGGCGACGAATTCATCGTGGTGCTCACCCAGCCGGGCCCGCGCGAAACGCTGGACCGTTTCTGCGAGCGACTGGTCCAGAGCCTGCGGGCGCCGCTCGCGCTGGAAGACCAGCAGGTGCGCATGAGCGCGAGCCTGGGCGTGGCGTTGTCGAGCGAATACGGCAGCCAGCCCTCGGAGCTGATCAAGTACGCCGACCTGGCCCTGTACAGCGCCAAGGCCGCAGGCAAGGGTACTTGGCGCTATTTCTCGGCGCAGCACAACGAAGCGCTGCTGGGCAAGCGCAACCTGGAGCGCGAGCTGCGCGAGGGCATCGCCAGAAACCAGCTGGTGCTGCATTTCCAGCCGCGCTTCAGGGTCGACGGCGTCACCGTGGCTTCGGCCGAGGCGCTGGTGCGCTGGCAGCATCCCCAGCGCGGCCTGATGCGCCCCGACGAATTCATCGCGCTGGCCGAGGAATCCGACCTGATCGTGCTGCTGGGCAACTGGGTGATTCGCGAAGCCTGCGCCCGTGCCCGCGACTGGCCGCTGCAGGTGATGGTCTCGGTCAACATGTCGCCTGCGCAGTTCAGCCGCAGCGACGTGGTCAGGGACGTGCGCGAGGCCCTGATCGAAACCCGCTTGCCGGCCCACCGCCTGGAGCTGGAGGTGACCGAGAACGTCATGCTCAATGACATCGAAGGCGCGCTGCACACCATGAACGCCCTCAAGGAGCTGGGCGTGCGCCTGAACATGGACGACTTCGGCACCGGTTACTCCTCGCTTGGCTACCTGCGCACCTATCCCTTCGACAGCATCAAGATCGACAAGCGCTTCGTGCAGTCGCTGGGCAAGAGCGAGCGCGACCGCAGCGTGGTGCAGGCCATCATCAATCTGGGCAATGCCATGGGCATGACCGTCACTGCCGAAGGCGTCGAGACCCAGGACCAGCTCAACCTGCTCAGTGCCGACCAATGCCACGAGGTGCAAGGCTTCCTGCTCAGCAGGCCAATCGACAATGACGCGCTGGTGCGGCTCATGGGCAAGCTGGAAGTCGATGCAGGTGCGTATTCCGCCGCGCAATGAGCTAATTGCTTGCACAGGGTGAAATCATTGTGCTACCTAGCACCAGCTTTTACGCACGGGCGAAAATTCTTACACTGCCTGAACAACTATTCTTACTGAAAAATGTCATTGTTTTCCGAACCGGGCGATTCTCGAGGTGCCGGTTCGAATACGTTCAGGAGCGAAACATACATGGCAGCACTGCACACCAGCACTCTGGAAGCGATCAAAGGCAACCAGGCTCAACTGCTCAACGAATGGATCGCTGGCCAAGAGGCTGCTGGCGCCATTCGCAATCTCAAGCCCGAAGAGCTCAAGCAACAGGCCGGCGACTTCCTGCACCTGCTGCTCCAGGCCCTCGAGGCCAACAGCGGTGCCAACATCGCGGCCCAGGGTTGGGACAACGTTCGCCTGTTCCTGGAGAAACTGTCCACCAGCCGCGCGCTGCTCGGCCACGATTCGCACCAGACCGCCTATTTCATCTTTGCGCTCAAGGGTCCGCTGTTCAACCTCCTGCAGCGCCGCTACAGCGACGAGCCGTCGTTGCTCGCCGAGCAGCTCATGCAGGTCTCCGAACTGCTGGACATGCTGGGCATGCACACCGTGCGCACCTTCCAGAAATCCCGTGAATCGGTGATCAAGCGCCAGCAGGAAGAACTGCTCGAGCTGTCGACTCCTGTAGTCAAGCTGTGGGACGGTGTCCTGGCGCTGCCAATGATCGGCACGCTGGACTCGCAACGCACCCAGGTAGTGATGGAATCGCTGCTGCAGCGCATCGTCGACACCGGCTCTGAAATCGCCATCATCGACATCACTGGCGTCCCGACCGTCGACACGCTGGTCGCCCAGCACCTGCTCAAGACCGTCACCGCCATTCGCCTGATGGGTGCAGACTGCATCATCAGCGGCGTGCGCCCGCAGATCGCCCAGACCATCGTGCACCTGGGGCTGGACCTCCAGGGCGTGGTGACCAAGGCAAATCTGGCCGACGCACTGAAGCTTGCTCTGTCGCGACTCGGCGTGAGCCTGAGCAAGGCGAACTGAGCCCATGGAGCGCATCCCGATCCTACAGATGGGCGACTTCCTGCTGGTGACCATCCAGGTCGACATGCATGACCAGCTCGCCCTGACCTTGCAGGACGACCTGTCCGAACGCATCAGCCGCACCTCCGCGCGCGGCGTGCTGATCGACATCTCGGCCCTGGACATGGTCGATTCCTTCATCGGCCGCATGATCGGCACCATCTCCGGCCTGTCCAAGATCATGGACGCCGAAACCGTGCTGGTCGGCATGCAGCCCTCGGTGGCGATCACCCTGGTCGAGCTCGGCATGAACCTGCCCGGGGTGATCACGGCGCTCAACGTCGAGCGCGGCATGAAACTGCTACAGGACCGGGTGCGCGCGCAATGAACCTGCGCAGCAGCGGTAGCCAACCGATTCGCATCGAGCAGGACGTGGTACTGGCGCGCCAGACCGCGCGCAAGCTGGCCACCGAGTGCGGCATGCGCCTGGTCGACCTGACCAAGATGGTGACCGCGGTCAGCGAGCTGGCACGCAAC
>JAQZAY010000236.1 GCA_029239415.1 Pseudomonas sp.
GCTGGCGCTGCCCAGGCCATCCACCAGGCCCAGGGCCTTGGCCTGCTCGCCCGACAGATCAGGCCGCTGAACAGCTCGGGGTTTTCCTTGTCCTTCAGGCGCTCGCCACGACCCTGCTTGACGCTGGCGATGAACTGGCGGTGGGTGGTCTCGAGCACCTGCTGCCAGAACGCGGTCTCCTCCGGCTTCTGCGGCTGGAAGGGATCGAGGAACGCCTTGTGCTCGCCCGCCGTGTAGGTGCGCCGCTCGACACCCAGCTTTTCCATGGTGCCGACGAACCCGTAGCCGGCCGCCGTGACGCCGATGGAGCCCACCAGGCTGGCCTTGTCGGCGTAGATCTCGTCGGCCGCGCTGGCGATGTAGTAGGCACCCGAAGCGCCCAGGTCACTGATCACGGCATACAGCTTGATCCCCGGATGCTCGGCGCGCAGGCGGCGGATCTCGTCATAGATGTAGCCTGACTGCACCGGGCTGCCGCCGGGACTGTTGATGCGCAGGATCACCGCCTTGGTGCTGTCGTCCTTGAAGGCATCGCGCAGGCCGGAAATGACGTTGTCGGCGCTGGCCGGCTCCTGGTCGGCGATCATTCCGCGGACCTCGACCAGCGCCGTGTGGCTGGCACTGCGCGACGCGGCCTTGTCGAAGCTCAGCAGGGGCGAGAACAATGCCAGCAAGCCGAACAGGTAGACGAAGGTCAACAGCTTGAAGAAGATCCCCCAGCGCCGGGCGCGACGCTGCTCCTGCACGCCGGCCAGCAACGTCTTCTCCAGCAGCCTCCAGCTCTTGCGCTCTTCGCGCTCCTCGGGTTCGGATTCGGGCGCCTTCCACTCGTCAGTCATGCTCACCTACCTTGGGCATTGCGTGCGCGGTGCTGGCCCAGCCAGTCGCGCAACTGCGAAAAATGATCGATGCACAGCCGCGGGCCGAATTCGCTCAAGGCCTGCAGCGACATCGCCCCGTAGCCGACCGCGACACTCTGCATGCCCGCATTGCGGGCCATCAACAGGTCGAACGATGAATCTCCGACCATCAGCGCGCGCCCCGGTGCCACCTGGCAGTGCGCCAGGATCTCCTCGAGCATCTGCGGATGCGGCTTGCCACGGCTTTCGTCGGCCGCGCGGGTGATATCGAAATAATCCGCCCAGCCATTGGCCCGCAGTACACGATCCAGCCCGCGCCGGGCCTTGCCGGTGGCGACCGCCAGGCGATAGCCGTCGGCGCGAAACACCTCGAGCGCCTCGACCACGCCCTCGAACAGCGGCGAAGGCTGCTCGTCCAGGGCCATATAGATGTCGGCGTAGTGCTGGCGAAAGCGTGCGACCTGATCCGCCTCGAGGTGCGGGTAGAGCACGCTGATCGCCTCGGACAGCGCCAGGCCGATGATGCCCTTTACCGCCTCCTCGGCGCAGGGCGCCTCGCCGGCGCGCTCGGCGGCGCTGTTCATCGCCAGGACGATACGGCCGATGGAGTCGGCGAGCGTGCCGTCCCAGTCGAAGATCAGCAGGTCGTAGTCAGGGTGCACTCAGGCGCTCCACGGTCTTGGCCCACATTTCATCGACCGGCGCCTCGACTTTCAACTGGCCGCCATCGGGCAGCGGCACGGTCAAGGCATAGGCATGCAGGAACAGGCGCTTGCCCCCGAGCTCGCGAATCTCGCGGCTGAAGTCTTCGTCGACGTACTTGCTGTCCCCGGCAATGCAATGCCCGGCATGCAGGGCATGCACGCGGATCTGGTGGGTCCGCCCGGTGATGGGCCGCGCCTCGACCAGGGTGGCGAACTCGCCGAAACGGCGCAGTACGCGAAACATCGTCAGCGCCTCCTTGCCCTCGTCGTCGATCTCGACCATGCGCTCGCCCGAGCGCAGGTTGCTCTTCTGCAGCGGCGCGTTGACTTGCTTCCTGGCGCTCGCCCAGTGCCCGCGCACCAGGGCCATGTAGCGCTTGTCGACACCGTCGCCGCGCAGGGCGGCGTGCAGGTGGCGCAGCATGCTGCGCTTCTTGGCGATCATCAGCAGCCCGGAGGTGTCGCGGTCGAGGCGATGCACCAGCTCCAGCTCCTTGGCGTCGGGACGCATCTGGCGCAGGGCCTCGATCACCCCGAAGCTCAGGCCGCTGCCACCATGCACGGCGATGCCGGCCGGCTTGTTGAGCACGATGAGCGCCTTGTCCTCGTAGACAATGGCAGCCTCCAGGCGCTGCAGCAGACCCTGGGCCACCGGCGCGGGCTCGTCGCGCTCAGGCAGGCGCACGGGCGGCACGCGCACCACGTCGCCGGCCTGCAACTTGTACTCGGGCTTGACCCGGCCTTTGTTCACCCGCACCTCGCCCTTGCGCAATATGCGGTAGACCAGGGTCTTGGGCACGCCCTTGAGCGCGGTGATGAGGAAATTGTCGATGCGCTGGCCGGCAAGTTCCGGCGCGACCTCGATCAGCTTTACGCCGGAGGTCGGAGGGGTATTGGTCGTCATTTGGGAATCATAACAATTTTTTATGGATTTGAAGCACTTAATGATTGCTGCTATAGTCGCGAACGCCGCCAAAAGCGGTAGGTCAGCGGCACATGGCACAGCGCCGGCCCTGGCCAACGCAATTCACCAGGACGCGAGGCCGTCCGACGGGGTTTTTGCCAGTTTACGGAATGCCTGGAATCGCCACCAGCGCCGAGTTCGGAAGACCGAAAAAAAACGACAAGAGCGGTGTTTCACCCCCCTTACCTGTTCTTTTTCGCTGCACTCAGCCAGCACCGTCGTTTCCACGCAGCCCAGGCGAATGCCTCGGAAATACCTGCCTTGGACATGAATGCGCCAGCTCCCTGTCGGAGATGGCGATAAATGCAACCCGTTGCGGATTCAGCGCGCGGCAGCACCCGATTATCAGGGATACGTGTAGGGTGGAGATGCACAACCATCGGACCGTGTAGCACTGCGTCCGGCCACCGGCCACTGTTTGGCCCGGCGAGCGGACCCGGTCTTGATCCAGATGCCCCAAGGGCGTCCACGGCCGAAGGCTGATTCCTCCTCCTGACTGAGTGCATCTGGCACCACAGCAAGCAGGACGCGTCGTCGCGACTTCGGCAGCACTGGGCAACCAGTCGGTACTGAACGTTGCTGGACACGGGGGTGGCTTGCCACCCTTTGCGCACCTTGACACCGACCATGAGAAGTCGTGTGTGCCGAACGCCGTTTCCGGCAGCCCGGAAACCGACGGTACAACATGAAAAGAATGCTGATTAACGCAACTCAACCCGAAGAGTTGCGTGTAGCTCTGGTGGACGGCCAACGTCTCTACGACCTGGACATCGAGTCCGGCGCGCGCGAGCAGAAGAAAGCCAACATCTACAAGGGCAAGATCACTCGCATCGAACCCAGCCTCGAAGCCGCCTTCGTCGACTTCGGCTCAGAGCGCCACGGCTTCCTGCCGCTGAAGGAAATCTCCCGCGAGTACTTCAAGAAGACCCCCGAAGGCCGCGTCAACATCAAGGAAGTCCTGAGCGAAGGCCAGGAAGTCATCGTCCAGGTCGAGAAAGAAGAACGTGGCAACAAGGGCGCGGCCCTGACCACCTTCATCAGCCTGGCCGGCCGCTACCTGGTGCTGATGCCCAACAACCCGCGCGCCGGCGGCATCTCGCGCCGCATCGAAGGCGAAGAGCGCAACGAACTGCGCGAGGCCCTCAACGGCCTGGTCGCCCCCGCCGACATGGGCCTGATCGTTCGCACCGCCGGCCTTGGCCGCAGCAGCGAAGAGATGCAGTGGGACCTGGACTACCTGCTGCAACTGTGGACCGCCATCAAGGAAGCCTCCCTCGACCGCGCCGCGCCGTTCCTGATCTACCAGGAAAGCAATGTCATCATCCGCGCCATCCGCGACTACCTGCGCCAGGACATCGGCGAAGTGCTGATCGACAGCATCGACGCCCAGGAAGAAGCCCTGACCTTCATCCGCCAAGTGATGCCGCAGTACGCCAGCAAGGTCAAGCTGTACGAAGACAGCGTCCCGCTGTTCAACCGCTTCCAGATCGAAAGCCAGATCGAGACCGCCTTCCAGCGCGTCGTCGACCTGCCGTCGGGCGGCTCGATCGTCATCGACCCGACCGAGGCCCTGGTCTCGATCGATATCAACTCGGCGCGCGCCACCAAAGGCAGCGACATCGAGGAAACCGCCCTGCAGACCAACCTGGAAGCGGCCGAGGAAATCGCCCGCCAGCTGCGCCTGCGTGACATTGGCGGCCTGATCGTCATCGACTTCATCGACATGACCCCGGCCAAGAACCAGCGCGCCGTCGAGGAAAAGGTGCGCGAGTGCCTCGAGGCCGACCGTGCGCGCGTCCAGGTCGGACGCATTTCGCGCTTCGGCCTGCTGGAGATGTCCCGTCAGCGCCTGCGTCCTTCCCTGGGCGAAAGCAGCGGCATCGTCTGCCCGCGCTGCAGCGGCACCGGCATCATCCGTGACGTCGAATCGCTGTCGCTGGCCATCCTGCGCCTGATCGAGGAAGAGGCCCTGAAGGACCGCACCGCCGAGGTTCGCGCCCAGGTGCCGATCCCGGTTGCTGCCTTCCTGCTCAACGAGAAGCGCAACTCCATTACCAAGATCGAGCTGCGCACCCGCGCGCGGATCATCATCCTGCCGAACGACCACCTCGAGACTCCGCACTTCGAAGTCCAGCGCCTGCGCGACGACAACCCCGAGGCGCTGAACGCCCAGTCGAGCTACGAGATTGCCGCGGCAGAGGTCGAGGAGGTCCCGCAGACCGCCGCCACCCGCACCCTGGTACGCCAGGAAGCCGCGGTCAAGACTGCCCCGGCTCGCGCCAACGCTCCGGTGCCGGTCACCCCGGAACCACAGCAGGCCGCCCCTGCGGCCCCTGCCCCGGCAGTGCCGGAGCCAAGCCTGTTCAAAGGCCTGGTGAAGTCGCTGGTCAGCCTGTTCGCCGCCAAGGAAGAGCCAGCCGCTGCCCCGGCCGTCGCCGAGAAGCCTGCCGCCGAGCGCCCGCAGCGCAACGAAGAGCGTCGCAACGGTCGCCAGCAGAGCCGCAACCGCGGTGGCCGTCGCGACGACGAGCGCAACAAGCCGCGTGAAGAGCGCCAGCCACGCGAAGAACGCGCCCCACGTGAAGAACGCGTAGCCCGCGAAGAGCGCGCCCCACGTGAAGAACGCGTAGCCCGCGAAGAGCGCGCACCGCGTGAAGAACGTGCGCCTCGCGAAGAGCGCGCACCGCGCGAGGAACGCCAGCCACGCCAGTCGCGTGACGAGCGTCGCGGCAACCGTGAAGAGCGTGTACGCGAATTGCGCGAGCCACTGGACGCCACCCCTGCCGTGCGCGAAGAGCGCCAGCCGCGCGAAGAGCGTGCGCCTCGTGAAGAGCGCGCCCCTCGTGAAGAACGTGCACCTCGTGAAGAGCGCGCACCGCGTGAAGAACGTGCACCTCGTGAAGAGCGCGCACCGCGTGAAGAACGTGCCTCTCGCGAAGAACGCGCCCCGCGTGAAGAACGTGCCCCGCGCGAGGAGCGCCAGCCGCGGCCACCGCGTGAAGAACAGCAGCCGCAGACCGCCGTACAGCGCGAAGAGGCTGGCGAGGAGCAACTGCCGAACGAAGAGCTGCTGCAGGACGATCAACAGGAAAGCGCCGAAGGCGAGCGTCCTCGTCGTCGCTCCCGGGGCCAGCGTCGCCGCAGCAACCGTCGCGAGCGTCAACGCGATGCCAACGGTGACCTGATCGAAGGCGGCGAAGCCGAAGGCCAGACCGAGGGCCAGACCGAGCAGCCACAGGCCAACGACCTCGGTGCCGACCTGGCCGCAGGCCTGGCGGTGACTGCTGCCGTTGCCACCAGCAACATCAGCGCCAGCGCCGAAGCCCAGGCTCACCAGCAAGCCGAGCGTGCCACCGAGGCGACTGCCCAGGCAGAACCTGCCGCGGCACCTGCCCCTGAAGCCGAGCTCGCCGAACCCGCCGTCGAAGCCGCTGCGGCCCAGGCCGTGACTTCTGCGGACGAAATCGCCGCCGCCCCAGTGGTCGAGCAACCTGCCGGCAAGGCAGTTGCCGTGGTCGAGCCAAGCGCCGAGCCGGTGGTCGAAGTGGTACCGCAGCCTGTCGTGCAGGCTCCGGCGCTCGAGGCCCCGGCCGAACC
>JAQZAY010000237.1 GCA_029239415.1 Pseudomonas sp.
GTCGGGCATCAGGCCCATGATGGCGAATTCGCCGGTGCCGATGGCGAAGCTGCCCAGGGCCATGGAGGCTTCCATCTTGGCGATGGCAGGTTTCGACGGCGTCGACAGAGGAGGAAGAGGAGCGGACATCGGGATCCTTCTGACAAGAGGCTGAAACGATAAAGGCGCGAGGGTAGACAAGCCTTGCGGACGTGTCGAGTCAAACCCCCGACCTATTGAATGGCTGTGGGTTTACAGACCGAGCTCGTGCAGCGAGGTGCCCTCATCGGCAGAATTTCATGCAGGCCAGGAGGCAGGCGCGGTGGGGCGGGCTCAGTCGTGGGTTGCGCGGGTCTGGATCCATCCCTGCCGGTACTGAAGCGGCGAGCAGTTCAGCAGACGCTTGAAGGCATGGCTGAAGGCACTGTCGGAGGCATAGCCGAGCTGCTGGCCGATCGTCGAGACGGCCGCTTGCGTGGTACGCAGCGCCTTCATCGCCTTGTGCATCCGCCAGCGGCTCACGTACTCCAGAGGCGCCAGGCCCGACGTGCGTTTGAAGCGCAAGGCGAAGCTGGAGCGCGACATGCCTGCGATTCGAGCCAGTCGCTCGACCGTCCACGGGTGAGCAGGGTCTGCATGGATCGCATGAAGGCTAGCGCCGATGCGCGGGTCGCCCATTGCCCGCAACCCACTGGGCGCGACGGCTGCGTCTTGCATCAGGTACAGCCGCAGGGCCTGTACCAACATGAGATGCCCCAGGTGCTGAATGACCAGGGCACCCCCCAGAGCCGGGTGCCCGAGTTCATGGGCCATGCGCTGCAGCGCCCACTGGAGCACGCAGGCCTGTTGCGAGCCACCCTCGATGAGTACAGCCGCCGGTAGGCCGTCGAACAGAAACGCTGCCTGCTCGGCGAAATCGAACCGACCGCCGATGAGAAAAAAGTCCTTGCCCGAACCACAGCGGGCAATGCCATCGACCGCGAGGTGGTACACCGTGTCCGCCGGCACCGCCGGTAGGTCAAGGTGGCTGCACAACGAGAACGCGCGACCGCGTGGCAGCAGGAAACCATCACCCGCACGCACCCGCATCGGGGCTGGCAGGCCTTCGACGCGCAGCCAGCACTCGCCTTCCAGCACGGCATTGAATTTGATGCCGTCCGGCGCCGGAAAATCGATGGCCCAGGGGCCACCGGCCTTCAACCCGGCGAAAACGGCGCTGCGTGCGCTGACCTGCGACAACGCTTCGGAGAGTGGGTCCATGAATGTGAGACGATCGCGACAGAATGCAAGAGTCTGCGGCATTCAACGTCCGCACGCCAAGCTAGACAATGGTCGCTTCCATTCGCCTTTTGCAGGAACCTGCCATGCCGACCACGCAAGCCCCGCTTCATACCCCTTTCCATGCACGCAGTACGGCGGACGAGGTCCTGGCAGGGCAGGCGTTGTCCGGTCTGCATGCCGTGATCACCGGTGGTCATTCTGGGCTGGGACGAGAGACGACCCGAGCGCTGAGCAGGGCGGGCGCCCGTGTCACCGTGCTCGCCCGCGACATCGACGCCGCCCGTGACCAGTTGGGTGCGCTACCTGACGTGTCGATCGTCCGGCTCGACCTGTCCGACCTCGACAGTGTGCAGGCGTCCGCCAGGCATCTGCTGGCGCAGGCGCAGCCCATCGATGTGCTGATCGGCAACGCGGGCATCATGGCCAGCCCGCTCTTTCGCACGGCTCAAGGCTGGGAAGGCCAGTTCGCCACCAATCATCTGGGGCATTATGCCCTGGTGAATCGGTTGTGGCCGGCGCTGCGCAAGGGCGCGCGGGTGGTGATGGTGTCATCGGCCGGCCATCACGCCTCGGGCATGCGCTGGCACGACATTCACTTCACCCAGGGCTATGACAAGTGGCTGGCCTACGGCCAGTCGAAAACGGCCAACGCGCTGTTTGCCGTGCACCTCGACCACCTGGGCCGGCGCCACGGAGTGCGAGCGTTCGCCGTGCACCCTGGCAAGATTCTCACGCCCTTGCAGCGTCATCTGGCGCGTGAGGAGATGAGGGCGGCTGGCTGGGTGGATGCGAACGGCGAACTGGCCGACCCGACGTTCAAGACCGTGCAGCAGGGGGCGGCGACCCAGGTGTGGGCGGCGACCTCGCCGGCACTGCAAGGACGAGGCGGGGTGTATTGCGAAGATGGCGACATTGCGAGCCTCGAGACGTCCGAGCCACCGTCGTGGCGCGGCGTCCGCCCCCATGCGGTGGACCCTGAGCAGGCGGCGCGGTTGTGGACACTGTCCGCGCAGCTGACAGGCCTCGACGCTTTCGCGCCGGGATAAGGGCACCGGGCCTGTCTGACAGAACCATCGTCCCAGGCCTGGATGGTGTAACGTGTGCGTTTCGCACGCCGCGCAGCCTCGGACCGGTCCGCGCGGTTTCACGACTCGACAGAAGGCACTCCCATGAGCGGTCGCAGCCCATCCTACGTTCTTTCGATCCAATCGCACGTCGCCTTCGGCCACGTCGGCAACGATGCCGCCGTGTTCCCCTTGCAACGCCTGGGCTTCGAGGTGCTGCCGATCCACACCGTGCAGTTCTCCAACCACACCGGCTACGGGCAGTACCGTGGCCAGGTGTTCGGCGCCGAGCATGTGCGTGATGTGCTGCAGGGGTTGCGCGAACGGGGCGTGCTGGCGCAGGTGGCCGGGGTGCTGTCCGGTTATGTGGGCGATGCGGCCATCGGCGAGGTGATCCTGGAGACGGTGGAGGAGGTGCGCCGCGACAATCCACAGGTGCGCTACCTGTGCGACCCGGTCATCGGCGACGTGGGCCGTGGCATCTTCGTGCAGGCAGCGATTCCGGACTTCTTCCGCAACCTGGCCTTGCCCTGCGCGAACATCATCACCCCCAACCAGTTCGAGTTCGAGCTGCTGACCGGCAGCAAGCTCGGCAGCGTGGCCGAGGCGGTGCGCGTGGCGCAGCAGCTGCGGGGGCGTGGGCCGGACATCGTGGTGATCACCAGCCTGGCCACGGACGACATACCGCTGGACCGTCTGGGCACCCTGGCCATCAATGGCGAAGGCGCGTGGCTGGTGAATACGCCACGTCTGGCACTGCACCCGTTGCCCAATGGGATGGGCGATGTGTTCTCGGCCACCGTATTGGCGCACCTGCTGAACCAGGTGCCGTTGGCCGAGGCGCTGGAGCGCACGACCTCGACGCTGTATGGCCTGGTGCAGGCGACGGTCGAGGGGTCACGTGACCTGCCCCTGGTCACGGCCCAAGAGCAGATCGTCGCGCCGGAGTTCGTCTGTGAAGCGGTGAGGGTAGGGTAAGGGTGGGGCTGTGAGTTCGGCAGGGTCTGCACCGGCCCTATCGCGGGCAAGCCCGCTCCCACATGGACCAATGCAGCCTGAACGTACCGATAGGATGCGTGCCACTGTGCCGCTATCTGCTTGAAACCGGTACCTGTGGGAGCGGGCTTGCCCGCGAGGGCGGCAGCTCAGACACCGGCGCGCTCACCCTTAGCGCCCGTCTCGATCAGCTTCCGCAGCCTTAGCCAGCACTATTCACATCCAGAAACATTCTCCTCCAGCGTTCTCTTCCCCAGCCGCTAGATTGAATATTTCCACTGGATGACAGGAAATCTCCCATGTACGGACGTCGCGAAGTCCTACGCACCGGTGCCGCCCTGGCACTGTTCGCGGCGAGCCCCTGGCTGCGCGCCGCGCCGTCGACACCGTTGCTCACCCGCCCCATCCCCGGTACGGGCGAAGCCTTGCCGGTGATCGGCGCCGGCACCTCCGGCAGTTTCGAGGTCAAAGCCGGGGCGACCGCCTACGAACGCCTCGCCCAGGCTCTGCAGATCTTCTTCGATGGCGGCGGTTCGGTCATCGACACTTCGCCCAACTACCACGGCGCCGATGCCATCCTGGGGCAACTGCTCGAGGAAGGTGGCTGGCGCGCGAAGTGCTTCCTGGCCACCAAGATCGCCGCCGACAGCCGCGAGGCTGCCGAGCGGCAATGGGCCCGCAGCCTGCGTGACCTGCGCACCGATCGCGTCGACCTGCTGCAGGTGCACAACCTGCGCGACTGGCGCACGCAGTTGGCCTATGCCCGCGAACTCAAGGCCCAGGGCAAGACGCGCCACGTCGGCATCACCCATTACCTGGCCAGCGGCCACGCCGAGATGATCGACATCCTGCGCAAGGAGCCGCTGGACTTCATCCAGATCAACTATGCCGTCAACGCCCCCCAGGCCGCCGAGACGCTGCTGCCCCTGGCCCAGGACAAGGGCGTGGCCGTGTTGATCAACCGTGCCTTCGACGACGGCCGTCTGTTCGCCCAGGTCAAGGACCGTCCCTTGCCGCCTTGGGCCGCCGAGGTAGGGGTAACGAGCTGGGCGCAGCTGTTTCTCAGGTTCGCCATCAGCCATCCGGCGGTGACGGCCGTGATTCCGGCCACTGGCCGCCCGGACCGTCAACGCGATCAGCTCGAGGCCGGCCGTGGTCCGCTCTTGAGCATCGAGCAGCGAAACGCACTCATCGCCCAGTTCGCCTGACGTGGCCCGCGCATCGGTACACCGCCTGGCCAGGGGTCTTGACCTGCGCGAGGGTGAAGGGCCTGCCGTGACGGCCGGCCTGGCCTTGTTCTACCTGCTGTTCACTGGCTATTTCATGCTGCGCCCGGTGCGTGAAACCATGGGCGTGGCCGGGGGCGTGGACAACCTGCATTGGCTGTTCACCGGCACTTTCGTGGTGACCCTGGCGTGCCTGCCGCTGTTCGGCTGGCTGGCCTCGCGGGTGCCGCGTCAGCGCATCCTGCCCTGGGCCTACGGCTTCTTCGCCAGCAACCTGTTGCTGTTCGCTGCGATCCTCACACACGACCCTGACAACGTCTGGAGCGCACGGGCGTTCTACATCTGGCTGTCGGTGTTCAACCTGCTGAGCATTTCGCTGGCCTGGAGCGTGCTGGCCAACCTGTTCTCCAATGAACAGGGCAAGCGCCTGTTCGGCCTGCTGGCGGCCGGCGCCAGTCTGGGCGGGCTCAGCGGCCCCTTGCTCGGCGCTGCGCTGGTGGCCCCGCTCGGGCATGCCGGGCTGCTGGTGCTGGCCGCGCTGATGCTGCTGGGCAGCGTGGCGGCGGCGCGCTACCTGCGCCGGTGGCGCACGCGGCAGCCACTGCCCGACGATGTCAGGCATCCGCCCTCGCGGCCCTTGGGCGGCAATCCCTTGGCGGGTGCCCTGGCAGTAGCGCGCTCCCGCTACCTGCTGGGCCTGTCGTTGTTCGTGGTACTGCTGGCCAGTGTCAGCACCTTTCTGTACGTCGAGCAGGCGCGCATCGTCAGCGAAACCTTCACCGACCGGGCCCGACAGACGCAGGTGTTCGGCCTGATCGATGCCGCGGTGCAGGCCCTGGCGATCCTGACGCAGGTATTCTTCACCGGTCGCCTGGCCAGACGCCTGGGCGTCGGCGCATTGCTGGTGGGAGTGCCGTTGGCCATGGCCGTGGGCTTCGTTTGGCTGGCCCTGGCACCGGTATTTGCCGTGTTCGTGGTGGTGATGGTGGCACGCCGCGCCGGCGAGTACGCGTTGGTACGGCCTGGCCGGGAAATGCTGTTCACCGTGCTGCCGGCCGAGGACAAGTACAAGGCCAAGAGCTTCATCGACACCGTGGTCTATCGCGGTGGCGACGCGGTGAGCGGATGGCTCAAGCGGGGGCTCGATCTGCTGGGCGAGCATCCGCAGCTGGCGTTGTGGATCGGTGCAGGGCTGGCTGCGGTATGGGCGGTGACCGGATACCGATTGGGCCAGGCGAGGGCGAAAATGGAGTAATGGCGTCGATATAAAAGATCAATATGAGTCGAGCTATTGGATCCAAGTGCTTGAAATAATTCTAAGAAATATCAGTTAACATTTTTATCTATAGCTTTTTTGAATTTGGATCCTAATTTTAATTAAATTTTTATATAAATTCGACCGGCGGTAGTGATGGCACATTGATTTCACTTGTGCCGGCATGGTGTATTGCGCGTCATCCAACCACCACCGTCGTGATTTCATGCGCTCACTCAAGTCGCTCCTGGCAGCCACCATGCTGCTCAGCGGGTGCAACGGAATGCCCCTCGCTTCACATCAGGACCCCTCCCT
>JAQZAY010000238.1 GCA_029239415.1 Pseudomonas sp.
GCGCGTCAGCAGGTCGTGAATGTCGCCCAGTTGATTCAGGCTGTTGACGAAGGCTCGCACCAAGGGATAGTGGCTGGTCTGCGAGACCATGCTCTTGCAGGGTTCGAATTCGGCCAGCAGTACCTGATCATGTCGATGCACCAGCAGTTGCAGCAGCTCGCCCGAGGCTCTTTCGGCGCATAGCCGCACGTTGCTGATATGAAAGGGGAACTGGTCCTGCTCCGGCACTTGCTGGAGCTGCGAGGCCAGGTCGAACCCGGCATCGAGGAAGGTGCGGGCGTCCAGGCCGATCAGTGCCTGCGCAGATTGCCCCAGCCAACGCTCGGCGTTTTCGCTGGCCTGCAGGATGCTGAAGTCACGTTCGTCCAGCACGAGCAAAAACCCCTGCGGCTGGATGCTGCCAGGCACACGAATCGGTTCCTGGGCGCAGCGTTCGATGGCGTGCTGGAGAGAAGGATCGGCGGTGGTCAAGGTAACGCTCCCGGTCCGTCACGCGTGGCGCGGACGTGTAGGCACATAGCATAGGACTGTCTACGGTATCAGAAAAAGGCTGTGATTACCGGCTCAAGGCTCATCTGAAAGCAAACACCCTTTCCGGTTTCATGAGCGCTGCGTGTGGCTGACGATCGGCAGGGGCGGGTTGTCACATCAGGGCGCAGACATAGCTACCACCGGCACACGGGGGTGGGCGCGCACGCTCGAATGCCCCCTGCACACGAGAGACCGCGTCATGTCCGAACATCTCGCCCCTGATGCCAGCATCGACACCTTGATCGCCCGCCAGTTACCGACATGGATGCGCGCGGCGCCGGCCGATCTGCGCACTGCCTTGCGCAGCCACCTGCTGGCCCAACAACGCGCACATGCTCAGGCCAAGCGCTTGCTCGGCAGCGTGCAAGCGCTTCCAGCGTTCGCCGAAGCGCTACTCTCTCCAGCGCTGGAACGTCAGCTTGGGTTCAGCGTGGACGTACGCACCAGCCAGCTCGATCTGGTGACCTACCTGCAGGAAGCTGGCGCCAGTCTTGGCCTGGCCACTACCGTCAAGCGACATGCCAGCAAGCAAAGCTTGCTGGCAGCTGCCTTGCACAACTTCCATGCCAGCGAAACGGTGGCCGACGCGTTTTCATCGGAAACGAAGATCGTCGATGCCGACTGCCGACCCATCGCGCTGACGGCTGAACGCTTCGCCGCATTGTGCCGGACGCTGGACATCGGTGCGCAATACCAGCGGCACCTCAAGGCGACGCTGGCACCCAACGGGCCGGCTGGCAGCGTGGTTGCGCGCACCTTGGAAGATGCATTGCGCACTGCCTTGGCCGCAGATGCCTGCCTGGCTCGCCTGCGGGGTGGGTTGGATCAAGCCAATTATCGTCGTCTGATCGCGCTGACCTCGCCGGTGCCTGTCGTACCGCCCGATAGGCAGGTATTGAAAGGACATTCGTTGCGTGTGCTGGGTAAGCGTATCGAAGGCGCCCTGGCGTTCGAGGTCTGGTCGGATGCATCGCACTCAGCCACGCTCGAGAGCATCATCGCCTGGGTTCCGAATGATCCCATTGCCCCTTTGTCCCTGCATGCGTCCTGGCGCGCACTATCGATCGCCTTGGCCGGACGCCTTGCTGCGCCAGGTTATGCGGCGTTCTTCGAGCGCTTCTTGTCCAGGCAGGATCGGCCGGGGTTCAGGCGGGTGCTGACACGCAACCTGCGTGAGGCCACTCCCAGTGCCCCGATCGAAGTCGATGGCAGGCATGAGGCGATCGAGGGGGATGTCTTCTCGTACGTGCGTCGACGACAAGTCGACGGCATGCTCGCCGAGGCCAAGTACCTGGCCGTACCCACCGATGAAGAGGATCGCAAGGCGAGGGCAGCCAGGCTGGAGGCTTACGCCCGTGCCGGCCTGGACTTGCTGGGGTTGGCCAGCCTGTTCATCCCGGGTCTGGGTACGGCGATGATGGGCATCGCGGCCGTGCAACTGGCCAACGAGGTCTATGAGGGCTATGAAGATTGGCAGCTGGGCGATCGCGAAGCTGCCATGGAACACCTGTTCGCGGTCGCCGAAGGCATCGTGACCAATGCAGCAGGGGCAGTTGCGCCTCCCGCCGTGATGCGATTGGCCCAGCGAGCCCTGTTCGTGGATGGGCTGGCGCCTGTCGTCACCGCGCGTGGCGCGCTGCGCCTGCTTGATCCAAGTCTGCCAGGCTACGCCACATCGGCGTTCGAAGGCGTCGAGCAGCCTGTGAACGTACGTCATGTGTCAGGACAGGCCGGTACGCTACGGCTCGAACGCTCGAGCGAGCACGCGTGTTGGCAGATCATTCATCCCTCGCGCGAAGGGGCGTATTCACCCGTTGTGCATGACAATCCCGCCGGTGGCTGGCGCCATGCCCTGGAAGAACCTCAGCATTGGAGCGACCGCGGCGAATTGGTGCGCAGACTCGACAGCGAGACGGCCAGTGCCAGCGATGAGGCGGTCCGTTTCGCCCTGCACGTGACGGCCACGGACGAGGATCAACTGCGGCGTCTTCACCTGGAGGGTGCAGCGGCGCCCGCGCGGCTGCGCGATGCCTTGCATCGATACGAGCTGCACCGTCGGTTCCCGACTCTGCAAGGCGCCGCGTTCGAAGCGCAGGTGGCAGTGGCTCAGCCAGCGGTGCAGACCGCCGCGCAAGTGCTGCGGCGTGATTTTCCAGGTCTGACCCCGCGCTGTGCCAATGAATTGGTCGAGCACGCCAGCCAGGCTCAGCAACGACGGTTGCTCGACGAGCAGCGGGTTCCTCTGGCGCTGGCGCAGCAAGCACGCTGGATGCTGCACGACGCACGCCTTGACCGAGCCTCGGCGGGATTGATCCTGGCGCAGGCAGGCGGACGCGACACGGAAAAACTGGCGCTAGGCCTGATCGATGCGATCGCGCCTTGGAGCGAAGACGTGCGCCTGGAGATTCGCCAAGACAGCTGGCAGGGCGCCCTGATCGCCCAGTCAACGGCCAAGGCCGATGCCCAGGCCAGTGTGATCGTCAGCAGGCAAGGACATTACCATTGCGTGGATGCGACGGGCCAGCTCATTGCAGGTAGCCGACTCGAAGGCACATTGAACGAAGCATTGCTGTCAAGGCTCGGGCCTTTGCAGAAACTGCTGCTGGGCGAGGCGACCCTGACACCATCGGCCTTGGGCGAGCGACTGCTCGAGCAGGCGAATCAGTCGCGCGAACTGGCAGCGCAAGCCCTCGGCATGGCTACGGCCCGGCAAGGATTCAGACCGCCGGTACGCATCGGAGACGGGCGCATAGGCTATCCACTGAACGGGCGGGGGGAGAGCAGTCGGCAGGCATTCGCGCGCGGCCTGCGTCAGATCTACCCGACGTACACTGATGCCGATGTCGAGGCATGCCTGCGCGGTTTGCGCGAGCAAGGCCTCGACCCGTGGAATTATCTGCATGACATCCATCAGCAATGCGCTACGTTGCGAGCGGCCCTGGAAGCATGGCAAGCCGAACCGGGCCCTTCTCTGCGAGCGCTTCGACGACGCGAGGTCGCCACACGAATCCGTCGCTGTTGGCGCCGCAAGCAAGGTGGCTACGATGGCAGGCGACTGGTGATCGAAGGTGAGCGTGTGGGAGCGCTGCCTTCGATACCTGAGAGCGTCGACTTCGGAAACGTGCATGAGCTGATCCTGCGCGACATGGACTTGCTTGAGGTGCCCGAGTCGTTCCTGCGTCGCTTCGCCAACCTGCGTGTCCTGGATCTGCGTCACAATCAACTGACACGCTTGCCCGGTGGCCTCGAAGCGCTGGAGCACATGGTGGAATTGCGATTGGGTTACAACCGCCTCGTCTGGGATGTCCAGAGTGACCAGCGCCTCGCAGCGCTGACACGGCTCGAGCGTCTGGAGTTGTCGGGCAATCCGCTGCGTGTTTCCCCTGACCTTTCCAGTTTGCGTCACCTGCGCCATGTGTCGTTGCGCGATACCAGGCTCACGCAGATGCCGTTATGGCCGCAACGACGTCCTTTCGTGGAGGGGGTCGACCTGCGCGACAATGCCATTGAGCAGGTGCGACCGGTCTGGTCGCGCTTCCTGCGGCGCCTGTTCGTGCATGACAACCCCCTCGACAGTGCCAGCGTGTCCGAGGTCAACCGGGCCGTACAAGCGGGCGCGACTGCGTCCGGCGCTCAAGACATCGCTCATGTCCATGCGGTGGTCGATACCAGCATCCGTGATCATTGGCTGAGCAACCTGCGCGAGCACGAGCGTGCGTCGCACCGGGCTTTGTGGAACGCGGTCCAGTCTGAGCCGGGTAGCAATGACCTGATGCGCTTCTTCGCCGATCTGGCCAGGTCCAATGAGTTTCTGCTCGAGCCGCAGCGGTTGACCAGGCGCGTGTGGCGCATCTTGCGCGCCTGCGAGCGGGATGCCTCCGTCAGAGAGGCCCTGTTCCTGCACGCCTCTGGCCCTCGCAGTTGCGCTGATCGAGGATTGCTCGTACTCAGTCAGCTGGAGGTCTGTGCGCTCGTGTCCGAGCATACCCGAGGCCGAACGGGGGCCTCGGCCACCCATGCGCTCCTGCGGCTGGGGCGCTCGCTGCATCGGCTCGAGGAAGTGGATCGTCTCGCGATCGCGCACGTACAAAAGTTACGACGTGGGGACCCGACCCGGCCAGTAGACGAGATCGAAGTCGTCATGGCCTATCGGGTCAATCTAAGGGCGGCATTGGGTTTGCCGGAGCAGCCGGACTACATGTATTACGCATCCCATAGCCGCGTCAGCCTCCTCGACCTGAGTGCGGCGCGTGTGTCGATATTGACGCAAGAGACCCAGGAAGCGTTGGCCACCTCACTGCTCCAGCGAGATTTCTGGATCGCCCACCTGCGCCAGCGTTTCGGGCACTTGGTGGAGGAGATGAATGCTCCGTTCCACGTCCGTTTGGAAGCCTTGGAGGGGTGGGGAGCGTCAGGGAGCGAGCAGGCCTATCTCGATAACGTTGAGCAGCTGGTACAAGAGCGTGAGGCTGCCGAGCGCGCGCTCTTGTTGAGATTGACGTTGGAGGAGTTGCGAAATGTACCCATCTGAGGCCTCTGGCGCTCGTCGTGACAGGGGGGATCCTGCTTGCGGAGGGCCCCGAGTCACGGTTGCCGAGACGTCATCCAGATCAAGTGAACCTTGAGAGGGGCGACAGTGGACTGCCCATCCCATGCCGAACGGCACGACCAGCCGTGCAGCGGGCCGCGAACGCGGCCCCTGTCTAGTCAACGGCGACGAAACAGCGGTAGCGGCTCGTCGGCTGCGGCCTGGTAGGTCACCGAGAAGTCCTTCAGGCCTTCGAGCGCAGCCTCTGGGTCCTTGTCGGCACGAATGGCGAAGGCGTCGAACCCGCAGCGTGCCATGTAGAACAGCTGGTCGCGCAGCACGTCGCCGATGGCTCGCAACTCGCCCTTGTACTGATAGCGGTCACGCAGCAGGCGGGCGTTGGAGTAGCTGCGCCCATCGGTGAAGGCGGGGAAATTGAGGGCGATGACCTGGAAGTGCTGCACGTCATCGCCGATCTCCTCGGCCTGCTCGTCGCTGTCCAGCCAGATACCCAGGCCACCGTCGCGGGCTTTCAGGGCATGGCCATGGTCGCGCCACAGCTGCAACGGCACGATGTAGTCGTCGCAGTTGGTCAGCTCGTCGAACGAGGCGTCCTTGGGCAGCAGGTGCCAGGTTTCGTCGACGAGCTGCTGGTGCTTAATGATTCGCTGCATAGACGCGCTCCTTGAAAGGATCGATGCCGATACGCTGGTAGGTATCGATGAAACGCTCGTCTTCGGTACGTTTCTCGACGTACACGCCGATCAGCTTCTCGATCACGTCGGCCATTTCGTCCTGGGCGAAGGAGGGGCCGAGGATCTTGCCCAGGCTCGCATCGCGCGCGGCATTGCCGCCCAGCGAGACCTGATAGAACTCCTCGCCCTTCTTGTCGACGCCCAGAATGCCAATGTGGCCTACGTGGTGATGGCCACAGGCGTTCATGCAACCGGAGATGTTCAGGTCCAGCTCGCCGATGTCGAACAGGTAGTCCAGGTCGTCGAAGCGGCGCTGGATG
>JAQZAY010000239.1 GCA_029239415.1 Pseudomonas sp.
GCCGATGATCGGTGAGCGCCTGGTCAACGAGCTGGAGCGCAAGGCCTTCGCCTTGCGTGCGGCGAAGGTACTGTCGCTTGCGGCCAACCAGTTCAACTTCGGGCTGCGTTCCTATTACTTCGGCATGGCCATGTTGAGCTGGTTCATCAGCCCGTTGCTGTTCATGCTGGTGACCATTGGCGTGGTATTGATCCTGTATCGCCGTGAGTTTCATTCCGATGTTCTGGAAGTCATGACCTTCACGCCTACCGAAAGTGTGCCGGTGGAAGCGGGCAGGGATCTTGCCAATACCGTCAACTGAATCGTTAAAGCCACAACTTTGTTTCGCCCATAAAAAAACCCGACAGCGTCGGGTTTTTTTGAACGAACCGATTACTGCTTGGCAGGTTCGGCAGGAGCTGATGGTACAGTCGGGCTCGCTGGAGTGTTTTCCGGCGCTGGGGCAGGGTTTGCCTCTGCAGCAGCCTTGCGCTCGGCTTCGGCCTGATCCTTGGCGGCTTCGGCATTTTCCTCGGCAGCGTCGTTCATCTTGTCCTGCGCGTCGCCCATTTTCTCCTGAGCGTCTTCGCGATGTTCCTGAGCGTCCTGGGCTTTGTCTTCGCTGGCTTTATCGCACGCAGCCAGACCCAGAGCAGCAGCCAGCATCAGAGCAAAAGCAAAAGGTTTACGCATGGGTTGTCTCTCCTTGGTGGAATAACTTACTTGTTCCTTCGAGCTCAAGTAAGGGAATTTAGTTCCACGCAGAATACAGATATATAACTGTCGGATCTACATAGGGTTTTTAGCGTCCTCCAAGAGTGCCGGAGCGCTTTGCAAGACAGCCATTCATCTTCCTGGCGCAATAGCATCGCCACATTTCGAAACCGCAAAAGCATGCAGGCCCTTGAAATGGCTGCGGCAGACCCCATCTGCTGGACATCCCGCCGTGAAAGCGGAGCCTGGCACCGTGCTGGGCCACTGAACGACAATTGCCATCAGATCGGAGTTTTGAAGACCATGAGTGTTGAGACTCAAAAGGAAACCCTGGGCTTCCAGACCGAGGTGAAGCAGCTGCTGCACCTCATGATCCATTCGCTGTACTCGAACAAGGAAATCTTCCTTCGCGAGCTGATTTCCAACGCCTCCGACGCTGCCGACAAGCTGCGCTTCGAGGCCCTGGCCAAGCCCGAGCTGCTCGAGGGCGGCGCCGATCTGAAAATCCGCGTCAGCTTCGACAAGCAGGCCGGTACCGTTACCCTCGAAGACAACGGCATCGGCATGAGCCGTGACGATGTGATCGCCCACCTGGGCACCATCGCCAAGTCGGGCACCGCCGACTTCATGAAGAACCTCAGCGGCGACCAGAAAAAGGACTCGCACCTGATCGGCCAGTTCGGCGTCGGCTTCTATTCTGCATTCATCGTCGCCGACAAGGTCGACGTGTTCTCCCGTCGCGCAGGCCTGCCGGCCGCCGAGGGCGTGCACTGGTCTTCGCAGGGCGAGGGCAGCTTCGAAGTCGCCACCGTCGACAAGCCAGAGCGTGGAACCCGGATCGTCCTGCACTTGAAAAAGGGCGAGGAAGAGTTCGCCGATGGCTGGCGCCTGCGCAACATCGTCAAGAAGTACTCCGACCACATCGCACTGCCGATCGAGCTGCCCAAGGAGCAGGCCGAAGCAGCGGAAGGCGAAGAGCAGCCTGCCGCCGAATGGGAAACCGTCAACCGCGCCAGCGCCCTGTGGACCCGTCCTCGCACCGAAATCAAGGACGAGGAGTACCAGGAGTTCTACAAGCACATCGGCCATGACTTCGAGAATCCCCTGGCCTGGAGCCACAACAAGGTCGAGGGCAAGCTCGAGTACAGCTCGCTGCTGTATGTACCGGCCCGTGCGCCGTTCGACCTGTACCAGCGCGAAGCGCCGCGTGGCTTGAAGCTGTACGTGCAGCGCGTGTTCATCATGGACCAGGCCGAGTCCTTCCTGCCCCTGTACCTGCGCTTCACCAAGGGCGTGGTCGATTCCAACGACCTGTCGCTGAACGTTTCGCGCGAGATCCTGCAGAAGGACCCGATCATCGACTCGATGAAATCGGCCCTGACCAAGCGCGTGCTGGACATGCTGGAAAAACTGTCGAAAAACGAGCCCGAGCAGTACAAGAGCTTCTGGAAGAACTTTGGCCAGGTGCTCAAGGAAGGCCCGGCCGAGGACTTCGCCAACAAGGAAAAGATCGCCGGCCTGCTGCGTTTCGCCTCTACCCAGGACGAGACCGGCGAGCAGAGCGTGGCCCTGGCCGACTATCTGGCGCGCGCCAAGGAAGGCCAGGACAAGATCTACTACCTGACCGGCGAATCCTACGCTCAGGTCAAGAACAGCCCGCACCTTGAAGTCTTCCGCAAGAAAGGCATCGAAGTGCTGCTGCTGACCGATCGTATCGACGAGTGGTTGATGAGCTACCTCACCGAATTCGACGGCAAGGCGTTCGTCGATGTCGCCCGCGGCGACCTGGACCTGGGCAAACTGGATTCTGAAGAAGACAAGAAGGCCCAGGAAGAAATCGCCAAGGACAAGGAAGGCCTGGTCGAGCGTCTGAAGACCGTGCTGGGCGACAGCGTGAGCGAGGTTCGCGTGTCGCACCGCCTGACCGATTCCCCGGCGATCCTGGCCATCGGCGAGCAGGATCTGGGCCTGCAGATGCGTCAGATCCTCGAGGCGAGCGGCCAGAAGGTTCCGGATTCCAAGCCGATCTTCGAGTTCAACCCAACCCACCCGCTGATCGAGAAGCTGGACCACGAGCAGAGCGAAGACCGCTTCGCCGAGTTCTCGCACATCTTGTTCGACCAGGCCGCCTTGGCGGCCGGTGACAGCCTCAAGGATCCTGCAGCCTACGTTCGTCGTCTGAACAAGCTGCTGGTGGAGCTATCTGCTTGAGTTGATGCAAAGCAAAGCCCGCTTCGGCGGGCTTTTTTCATGGTGCAAGGAGGAGTTGATGAGCAAGGTAATCGTCGAGTCGCTGGTGTACCACCTGGGTGGAAAGACCTATGAGAGCCGCCTGGTGCATACCCAGGGAGCGCTGGCGCAACCGGCCCTGGTGATGGCGCCGAACTGGATGGGCATAGGCGAGGGCGCCGAGCGTATCGCCCGGGAAGTGGCCGAAAAAGGCTATGTGGTATTGATTGCCGACCTCTATGGGCAGTCGGTTCGTCCGGTCAACGCGGACCAGGCAGGCGCGGCCATGATGCCGCTCAAGAACGACCGTGATGAACTGCGCAAGCGCATGGAGGCCGCCCTGGCCCAGCTGCTGGGGCAGTCCAGGGCACTGCTCGAGCCTGGAAAAGTGGCGGCCTTCGGTTTCTGCTTCGGCGGCTGCTGCGCGCTCGAGCTGGCCCGCAGCGGGGCGGACCTCAAGGCTGCGGTATCCTTCCATGGCACGCTGGATACCCCCAATCCGGCCGATGCGCAACGTATCAAGGGTTCGGTGCTGGTCTTGCACGGCGCCTCCGATCCGCTGGTGCCGCGTGAGCAGTTGCCGGCGTTCGAGGACGAGATGAATGCCGCCAAGGTCGACTGGCAGTTGCTCAGCTACGGCGGCGCGGTGCATTCGTTCACCGATCCCGCTGCCAACACGCCAGGCAAGATGCAATACGACCGCCGCACCTCCCGGCGTGCGTTCCAGGCGATGCATAACCTGCTGACCGAAGTCTTCCAGCGCTAGTCCCCTCTGCTGGAGCGGGCAAGCCCGCTTCTGCAAGGACGAGGTGATGCTGAACTGTGGACGACCGGGCCCGGTCTACCCTGTTTCCAATCCAGCGAGGGAAAGCGCCGATGATTGCCAGAGGCCTGGCCGTTGTACTGTTCTCGGGAATGCTCTGTCTGCCGGCGCAGGCGCGTGACTATCGCTACAGCGATGCGCATTTGCACTACGTCGACTTCTTCCAGGAAACCGAAGGCATGGACGCGCTGCTCAAGGCGATGGACGAGGCAGGGGTGGAGCATTCGATGATCTCGGGCGTGGCGGTCGCCAAGAAGTGGCACGAGGACGAGCCCAAGCGCCCGCGCTACTACGCTGGCGACGATGCGGCGGCCTACTGGTACAGCGCCACCGACGTCTATGTAGCGGCGGCCTTGCAGCAGTTGGACGAGGCGCAGCGCCAGCGATTTCATCCGTTCCTGACAGGCTTCAATCCAGTCGACAAGAATGCCGCCAGCCATATCGAGCGCATGCTCGATCTCTATCCCGGGCTCTGGCAGGGAATCGGCGAGGTCTTCACCCGCCACGATGACTTGACTGCGTTGACCAGCGGCGACACCCCCCGCGCGAACAACGAGGCCATGACCCGCGTCTACCACCTTGCGGCCGAACGCGACCTGCCGGTGCTGCTGCATTCCAACATCACTTCCAAGCGCGAGCGCAATCCGCTGTACTTGGCGGAGTTGGAAGAACCTTTGCGCAACCATCCGCATACCCGCTTCATCTGGGCCCATGCCGGTACCAGCATGGAGATCCACCGGCACCAGACGCAGATGGACTTCCTCCTGCCGACGTTGACGCGGCTGCTGGAGGCCTATCCGAACCTGTATGTGGACCTGTCGTGGAGCGTGCTTGAGCCTTATCTGCTGGATGACCACAAGCGACCTCGCAAGGCTTGGGTCGAGCTGGTACGGCGTTTCCCGGAACGCTTCATGCTGGGGTCGGACGTGGTGGGGCGTTTTGGCAGCGTCGGCGAGCAGATGCACGGGTTCAAGCCGTTCCTGGATGCCTTGCCAGAAGACGTGGCGCGCAAGGTGGCCCGGGACAACTTCCTGGCGGTATTGCCTGGGCGTTGAGGCGAAAAAAAGCCCCGAACCAGTCGGGGCTTTCTCTTGCCGCGCCAGGGCTTACTTGCCCTGCCAGCGCTTGAGCACCAAGGTGGCGTTGGTGCCACCGAAGCCGAAGCTGTTGCTCATGACCGTGTCGATCTTGGCGTTTTCCTGCGTTTGCAGCTGGATCGGCAGGTCGGCAACGGCTGGGTCCAGCTCTTCGATGTTGGCCGAGCCGGCAATGAAATTGCCTTCCATCATCAGCATGCAGTAGATCGCCTCGTGTACGCCCGCAGCGCCCAGCGAGTGACCGGACAGGCTCTTGGTCGAGCTGATTGCCGGGGCCTTGCCAGCAAACACCTCGCGTACGCCCTTCATCTCGGCCACGTCGCCCACCGGCGTCGAAGTGCCGTGGGTGTTGAGGTAGTCGATCGGGGTGTCGACGGTGGACATGGCCATCTGCATGCAGCGGATGGCGCCTTCGCCGCTTGGAGCGACCATGTCGTAGCCGTCGGAGGTCGCGCCGTAGCCGACGATTTCGGCGTAGATCTTGGCGCCGCGGGCCAGGGCGTGTTCCAGCTCCTCGACCACCACCATGCCACCGCCACCGGCGATGACGAAGCCGTCGCGGTCGTTGTCGTAGGCACGCGAAGCTTTCTCGGGAGTCTCGTTGCGCTTGCTGGACAAGGCGCCCATGGCGTCGAACAGGAACGACTGGCTCCAGTGCTCTTCTTCACCGCCGCCGGCGAAGACCACGTCCTGCTTGCCCAGCTGGATCTGCTCCATGGCGGCGCCGATGCAATGCGCGCTGGTGGCGCAGGCGGAGGCGATGGAGTAGTTCAGGCCTTTGATCTTGAACGGGGTGGCCAGGCACGCCGAGACGGTGCTGCTCATGGTCCGGGTGACGCGATACGGACCGACACGCTTGACGCCTTTCTCGCGAAGGATGTCCAGCGCTTCCATCTGGTTCAGGGTCGACGCGCCGCCGGAGCCTGCGATCAGGCCGGTACGCGGGTTCGACACCTGGTCTTCGGTCAGGCCCGAGTCCTTGATCGCGTCCTGCATGGCCAGGTAGGCGTATGCGGCAGCATGGCCCACGAAGCGGAAGACCTTGCGATCGATCAGTTCCTCGAGATTGAGGTCGATGGAACCGGAAACCTGGCTACGCAGCCCCATTTCCTTGTATTCCGGGTTGAAACGAATGCCCGGACGGCTGTTGCGCAGGTTTTCGGTGACGGTAGCTTTGTCATTGCCC
>JAQZAY010000240.1 GCA_029239415.1 Pseudomonas sp.
ACGGCGCTGGTTGCCAAACACCGTGGCCTCGCGCAGGCGAGCCTTGAGCATCATCATGTGCTTCATGTCGAGGCGGGTCTCGAGGTAGTTGCTGGCAGGGACTCGCTCGAGCAGCGGGTAGCGGCTGGCCACGGCCCGCAGTTGTGCGAACTGCGCGGTGAGGTCCTGCTTGAGGTGAGTGGCATAGAGGTTCAGGCCACTGGTCTCGATCAGCGTCAGCAGCAACGACAGCAGGCGTTGCTGTTCGCGGCGATCGCCGCCATCGACCGATGTCCTGCCGCTGTCCTGCGCGCGAGGATAATCGCTGATCAGGCGCAGCGGCGTGTCCGGCGCCAGCCACGCAGGGGGCGGGGAGCCATGGCTGTCACGTTCGGCGGCGTCGCGTTCGTCCCTGCTGAAGGCGCAGCCCGGCGCGTGTTCGGCGGTTCCCGGGTTGTTCTTCAGGAACAGTGTGCCGGTGTGGCCGTTGAGGGTCACGTTGAGCACCGGGAGGGCATCGATCCGGCAATCGCAGGCCAGCCAGTGGCCGGCGTTGCGTACTTTCATCAGCACCTGGTTCGCTTGCAGCAACGCCGGGCCGACCAAGGTGCCCAGGGCAAAGCCGCGCAGCAGTTCTTCCTCGGCGGGGGTGAGGGTGCGCACCAGGCCTGCGTTCTTTTCGATGATTCGCATAGGACAGCTCCAGGCTTCAAGCTGCCAGCTTCACGCAAAGCGGCGCCGCTTTCAACGGCTGCACCGCCTGGAGAAAAATCGCCCGCCTGGCTCAATATTGGAAAAACAGCGCCGATACACACGCAAACGACCAGAACGCCGTGCCCATGACCCCCTCGACGCTCCTTCCCATCGATCCGCCGCCGGCCAGTTGCACCCTGCGCGGCAGCCTGACGCGCCTGCTGCCGATCGGTTTTGCCGTGGTCGGCATCAGCCTGTCGGTGGCGCTCGGCCGCCTGGACATACAGGGGCAGGAAAGCGAGCAGGCCGCCATGGTTGCCGCTCGCCTTTCGGCTGTGCGGGCGGGGCTGGAGGCACAGTTGCGCGCCGCTTTTGGCGAAGCCGAGGGCATCGCCCAGCTGATCAGCGCCGATGGCGGGATCAGCGCCGGGCATTTCCAGGGCATGGCGCACGAAGCGGTGGGCTCGGTGCCCTACATGCGGCATATCCTGATGGCGCCGGACGATGTCATCAGTCGTGTGTACCCGCTGGTGGGCAACGAAGGCTTGCTTGGCCAGGACTTTCGTCGCCTGCCTGACCAGTTTCCGATGCTGCAATGGGCACGCGAGCGGGAAAAGGCCGTGCTGGCAGGCCCGGTGAACCTGTTGCAGGGCGGCCAGGCGCTGATCTACCGGCGGCCGGTGTTCCTCAACGGCAAGCGTGGGGTGAAGCTCTACTGGGGCAATGTCTCGATCGTCGCCGACATCGAGCGTCTGCTGCGGGTGGCCGGCCTGCCGCCGGGACCCGACGTCGACGTGGCGCTGCGCGGCGGCGATGGGCAGGGTGCGAACGGGGCTATGATCTCGGGCGACCAGCGTTTGTTCGACCACCCGCGGGTCAGCCTGTCGGTGGAGGTGCCTGGCGGCCAGTGGCAACTGGCCGCGCAACCGCGCGGCGGATGGCCGGCGCTGGGCCTGGTCCACTCGCCGCTGTTTCTGTTTGCCATGAGCTGCACCGGGTTGTTCAGCCTGTTCGTCGCCCAGCTCAACCGCAACCATCGCCTGGTCAAGCTGCGCAACCGCGAGCTGCACCAGTCGCAGGCCAAGCTCGAACGGCTGGCGCATTACGATGCGATCACCGGCCTGCCCAATCGGGTGCTGTTCCAGCTGCAACTGACCCAGGCCATCGCCAAGGGCCAAGGGCTGGCCGTGCTGATGCTCGATATCGATGGCTTCAAGCAGGTCAATCACAGCCTTGGCCATGCCATGGGCGACTTGTTGTTGCAGCAGGCCACTGCGCGCTTTCTGCAGGAACTCGACACCCACGACCGCTTGTGCCGGCTGGGAGGCGATGAGTTCGTGTTCATGCTGCAGGGGACCCAGGTGCAGGTACGGGCCCAGGTGCGCGACCTGCTGCGCAGCCTGCAGCGGCCCTTCGACCTGAGCGGCAACGCCGGCCTGGTCACCGGCAGCCTGGGCCTGGCCTGGTGCCCCCAGCATGGGACCGACGCCGACAGCCTGCTGCGCCACGCCGACACGGCCATGTACGCGGCCAAGGAGGGCGGGCGCAATGCCTGGCGTCCTTATCATCCAGACATGACCGCGCGGCTGCAGCAGCGCCTGGACCTGGAGCGCAACCTGCGCCGCGCCTTGCAGCACAACGAATTCGAGCTGTGGTACCAGCCCAAGATCGACCTGTTCAGCGGCGACGTGGAGGGCGTCGAGGCATTGCTGCGCTGGCGCGACCCGCACCATGGGCTGATCTCGCCGGCCGAGTTCATCCCGCTTGCCGAGCGCACCGGGCTGATCATTGCGATCGGCGAACGCGTGCTGGAGATGGCCTGTGTGCAGCTCGCGGCCTGGCGCCTGGCAGACGAGCTGCCTGGCCCGCTGGCGATCAACGTCGCGGCCCTGCAGATCGAGCGCAGCGACTATGTCTCGAGCCTGGCCTCCGCGCTGCAACGCCACGGCCTGCCGGCCAGCCTGCTGGAAGTGGAGATCACCGAGAGCCTGTTGATGGAGAGCCAGCAGCAGGCCTGCCAGGTGCTCGGGCAACTGCAGGCCATGGGTGTCGCCACTGCGGTGGATGACTTCGGGACCGGCTATTCGTCATTGGCCTACCTGCGCTCGCTGCCGATCGACCACCTGAAGATCGACCGTGCCTTCATCAAGGACCTGCCCGACGATGACCATGCCGTGGCCATCGCCCGGGCAATCATCGACCTGGGCCATGCCCTGGGCTTTCGCATCACCGCCGAGGGCATCGAGACCCAGGCCCAGTACGACTTCCTGCGCGACGCAGGCTGCGACCAGGGCCAAGGTTTCCTCATGGCCCGGCCGATGCCGGCAGCAGAGCTGCGGCAGTGGCTCGAAGATATCCGGGCCGCAGGAAACACGGCCTGACAGGCGCGAGAGGCCATGCGCATTCAGAGCACCAGTTCGAGCAAGCGTGCAGCGGGTTGCGCCAGCGCCCGGGCGCGAAACCCGGGGTCGCTATCTATCAGTCGCAGGCGCTGCCACACCTGTTCGTGGGCCTGGTCCTGGAAGTCGAGATAGGCATCGCTTTCGATCACCGCACGCAAGTCCCGACGGTACTGCAAAGGCAGGCGCATCCAGATGTCCCACTGGTCGTCGTCAGCCAGGTCCAGCAGCTCCTCGTAATCGGTATCGGCCACCAGCAGGTCCACGCCATGGGTTTCATGGTAGGCGGCTATCTGGCCGAGCACCCTGGCCGACAGCCAGGGGCTTTCCAGGCGCATCACCTGTCCGGTTTCGAGGGTAAGGTTCAAGTCGTCCGGCAGACTGACGAACTGGTTATCGGAAAGATCCAGCGCGACCGGATCCAGCATGCGGTCCAGGCCTTGCGGCAGCTCGGCAAGGCTGCAGTTGCTCAGAAAGACCGAGTGCAGGCGTTGCGCTTGACTCAGGTCAGGGGCTTGTAACAACGGGTTCTCCGAAAGATCGAGCACGCGCAGGCTCGTGAAGCGTTCCAAGGCTTCTTGCGCAGTGGCATCCCAGGTGACGCGGTTGCCTTGCAAGTCCAGCCACACGGCCTGCTCCGGATGGAGCACGCTGGGCAGGCGGTCGAAGCGGCAACGACTCAGGTACAGATAGCGTACGCCTGGGAAGCGTTGGATGAACGACGGCGGGAGCTGATCCAGATGGCGGTTGCCCCCCAGATCGAGCACCTGCACATGGTCGAACGCGTCCGGTAGCTCCAGCGCCGCCAGATCAGCGGTTTCCAGTCGCAGGTCCCGCAGCGTGAGCGACGGGATCTCCGTGCCATTGGCAAGCGGCATGACAGTGTTCGCTCGCAAGGCGTCGATCAGAGGTTGCACGGAGGGCAAGCGGCGGGCGTTACCGTGCGACCAGAGCGCCAGGTGCTCGCGCAGGCCGCGCAGCCGGTCTTCGAGACGCTGCAGTTCCTGCTCGGGCACCCTTAGCTGTCGCCGCCAGGTGCGTAGCACATCTTCGATCTCGGTGTCCCCAGCCCGTGGGTACAGGCGCCGGTAACGGGAGATGAATGAGCTGCGCAGGCTCGACACCGGATAGTCGGTGGGCGCGCCGCCACGTAGCGCCAGCCCTGCCGCTTGACCGCGCTCGCGTCCCCACAGCCGTTTGACCAGATCGCCCCGCGATTCGCTGGCCAACTGTTGCAACTGCCCGCGCAGGGCTGCTGGATCGTCGTCGGTCAGGGCCAAGGCGCGGCGCTCACTGCTTGACAGCGCCCGCAGGATGGCGCGGCACAGGTCGGGCTCCTCGGGTGCAGGTGCTGGGCGTTCGCCCAGATGCGGCTCGTAGCCCCCCGGCGTCTTCAAAACGATACGCAGATGCTGCGCCGGTCCGTTGCCCGCCTTGGCCAGCAGTGGGCCTCGCGGGCTTGCGCCACGCAGCTCCAGGCGCAGTTGCGCAGGCCAGCCGGGCAGGCGTTCGAGGCAGGCCAGGATCAGGCGTTCGCTATCGCTGTTCGCGAGCGCCGACAGGTACAGTCCCTCCATGGCACGGGCCATTGGCAGGTCGCCGTGCAGTGCCTGCACCTCTGCCTCAAGCGAGGGCGGCAACGCGCGATCGGTTTCCCAGGCCAGCAGATCGGCCGCTGAGAGACGGTCGACCAATCGGCTGGCCAGAGGTCGACTCAGGCGCGGGTAGCGGGCTCGCAACCCATCCACCGCCGGGTCGGCAGCGCCGCTCCCCTCGTAGGCCCGGCCAAACACCTCCTCGCGGCTGTGAATTGGCGCCAAGGCCGCCTTGCGGCTGGCGGCGAGGCGGTCCAGCGTGTCGCGCAGCAGCAGTGGAGCGGGCTGGTTGCTCAGGTGGACATGCTGCAGGCGAGCCTTGTCGATGCCGCTGATCTGCGCGGCGATCTCCAGCTCGGCATCGTCATGTTCACTCGACGTGATACCCAGGCGCCGAACCAAGGTTGCGTATGTCCAATCCTGGGGCTGCTCGTGCGCACCGCGCCAGGCGCCCTCGCCATTATGTTCCAACGGAGGCTGGTACGCCTGGGGGTCTTGCGGATGAACCACACGAAACTGTCCGGTCGCCGTGTCCAGGCGCTGCTCGTAAAGTTCGCCTTCCATACGGATGAAGTTCCGCTCGTCGTGCAGGTACCGGCCCGCCGCGTCAGGCGCAAGGTCGGCGGGCAACTGCCGCGTGCTGCGGTAGGGCGCCAGATCCGCGCGCCATAGCCGGAGGCTGCCATCTTCAAGGCGCACGGGATCGAGCGACTCCATCAACGAACTGCTTGATAGCTTGGGCAGCACCTTGCCGGCCACGTGCAAGCCGCCGATCAGCGCCAGGTTCAGACCGACTGCCTCACAGTGACGCAGCGCCAGATCGCGGTCGCCGATGCTCCAGGCCTGGTAGCCTTCGTATACCTCGTCCATCAGTTGATAGGCCGTTACGGCCAGCAGCAAGGCGCCGACGGCCGGGATGAAGAATCCGGCGAGGGTCAGGGCGTCCATGCCCAGGTCTTCCCAGTGGGCCAGCCGCCGCTTGCGGGCCTGCTCGTCGGCATCGGCAGTGGGCACGGCCAGGAGGCGGGCTTCGCCCTTGAGCCGAGCCAGATAATCGTCCTGGAGAACGTCGAACACGTCGTGCTCGATGCTCACACGCCGCAGGTGCAAGTCGTTGCCGAGGTTCTGTTGCAGTATTCGGTTGAACTCGGCGCGCCGCGCCAAGGGCACGAACCCCATGAATGATGTCCGCCAGGCCTCGTCCAGCAGGTCGCGAGCCAAGGTCTCGGTCAGGGCCGCAAGGCTGGCGAACTGACGCAGTGCGCTGGCCTGGTCCGGCAGGTACAGCAACAGCCCGGCGTGCCCGGCATCGATGATGAGCACCTCATGCAGGCGGATGTCGAACAGA